>JAISZV010000333.1 GCA_031284475.1 Proteiniphilum sp.
TTTCCAAACAAATACGGTTGAATATTACCCACGAACCGGCAATCGTTCCCAGGTGAATCCTGTTAATGCCCTGCACCAGCCACGAGGCCGGAAATGTAATGTTGATTGACTGTGGCGTCCCGTTTCGCGTTTCACCATTCAACAGTGTAATCGAATCTTTTCCCGTCACCATTTCTTCAAAACGGTGTCCGTTCACTTCCATGCGAATTTTGACAGGATGTTTATGATTGACGCCCACAAAAAACAAGGACAGTTTGCAATCGCCTTGCCGGGTTGTCTTTTCCACCTGAAACCAAATGGAAGGAAAATGCCGGGGATGATACCCAGCCCAATAACCGCCGCCACCCCAAGAGTCGACCGGACCAGGAAAGGCATAAGGCCATTGTTTATCAGGAGATGAATAACCGACATAATACGATTTTTCGCCGCTGAAATTAGCCAGGAAAGAGTCATATTGATCGGGATATAAAGCAAATTCGGAAGCGGAATTGTCTTGCCGGCCGATTTCAAATAATACTTTGTTGTGAGGAAAAATTTCCGTAACGCACAAAATAAAAGCAACGGATAATAAGAATTGTTTCATATAGATATTTATTTCATAGGAATTGAAAATATCCTTTCCGATGGATTTCCCATGATGTAACTCAGGTGATCAATATGTTGTTCGTCTGTAATATCGCGTCTCAGGCGGCGGCATCCGTACAGATTGCTCTTCGGCTCCCACAGGTCGGACGGTATTTGGATAAATTCAACATCCATTCGATCGTTGAATACGGAATACAGCGTCATGTCATGGGGAAAAGACGCCAATCCGGAGGATACGATTTGGTAAACCGACTGATGGCATGCTACGCCCGACAAATGTATGTGTCCTGACAATATCGCCAGTATTTTGTTACGGTGCTTTTCCGTCAGTTGCAGAATTTCGGGTTCCATTGTGATCCAGTTGGGGAAACGGAAACTTTTCGATAAGGTTTCTTTATGGCGTACCGGAATCACCGGAATATGGCAACACAGCACTTTAGGGAGCGAAGGATGTCTTTCCAACATTTGTTCCAATAGTTCCGCTCTGATTTTTGCACGTTTGCCGGATACATATTCGCCGGAACCGGAATTGTTAAAAATAATAAAATGGATCCCTTTGTGCACAAATCCATAATCGGATTTATCGTTGCCGAAAGTTTGCCGGTAATATATTTCACTGGCTTCAACGCCCTCGTCTTGAAGATTTTCGTGGTTACCGATAACTGGATAAAACGGAATCGGCAACTGTTTGATAAAATGCTCATTGAAATATTCCATATCCGATCGGATGCCTTCCAATCCGTTGCCAATGCCGACTACCATATCTCCGGCAATCAGCAGAAAATCTAATTCCGGAAAGAAACCGTTTTTCAATGCTTCCGAGAGCCACAGTGTACGGCCATTGGTATCGCCATACCAGTTCTCACCGACGAGACCTCCGTTGTAGGCGGTAAAAGCGCGTACAGTATAACTCTGTACGTGCAGATCATTTACTTGCAAGAACCGGAAAAGCGGTTTTTGATCCTTATTATTATTTACAAGAGAAACGCTATTTTTCGTATAGGCCTGAGTGTTTGGAATATATCCCATAACACCCATGCCTGTCGCTATAACCGTATTTTTCAAAAAACTTCGTCTCTTCATAATTTTTGTATTTATAATTATTTATTCCAAACATTCCGACAGTTTAAATACCCATGCGGAATTGCAGGGTATATGGTTCGGATTTAATACAGGAGGTATAATTTTTACCTTGTTCTTTTCGTAGGAGTAACGTACCGGCAAGCCGGATCCGAGCAGAGCGACGGCCGAAGGTTTTTTCCCGACAGAAGAAATAACGAACGGTTTGTCGGGATAACGGGTACATATCACATACAAATCCTTTCCCTTAACTGTGGAGTATATATGTTCTCCGGATACTTCAGTCGTTGACGTTCCCGGTGAAGTAGCATAAATAGCTTCTCCGTTTACTTTAAGCCATTGCCCGATGTCCAACAGTCGCTGCTGCATGATAAGCGGGATACGCCCGTCGGCAGTGGGGCCGACATTGAGTAACAGATTGCCGCCTTTGGCAACTGTCTGTACCAGCAAATGGATCAGGCTGTCGGAAGAGAGGTAATCGGCGGCCTTTTCGTTCCGGTTGAACCCATACGAATGTCCGATTCCCCGGTTTTCCTCCCAATAGTGATATTGTTGCTCATTTCGTTCTACTCCCGGATGTACTTCTCCGTATTCGGTTGTATAAATGCCGCCGTGCCGGCTTCGGGTTTCTTTTCCCCAGCGGTCGTTGACAACAACGGTCTTTCCAACAGGCGATTCGTTAAACAGCCAAGCCAGAAATTCCGTACTTTTCCATTGTTCCGAGGGATAGTCCCACTCGCCGTCCGCCCAAAAAATATCGGGTTGATAATTGTTAATCAATTCTTTCATTTGCGGAAGCAGATGTTCGTCCACATACCGGTTTATATTTTTCTTATACAATGGATTGAACCATTCGTACAATGAATAGTAAAAACCCATCCGTAGCCCCGTATTTTTTACGGCTGCCGTTAATTCAGCGCAAAGGTCGCGGTGCGGATTCAGGTCATACGAATTCCAGTTCCAGGCATATTGGCTGTTCCAAAGTGCAAACCCCTCATGATGTTTAGATGTCAGCACAACGTATTGCACTCCTGCCTCGCGGAACAGTTCCGCCCATTCTCCGGGTTGAAATTGTTCGCAAGTAAAACCATGAACGAAGTCTTGATAACGAAAATTTTCGCCATAGTTTTTCCGGTGAAAATCCACCAGCGCCGGTTCTTTTTGTTCTGCCCATCGCCACCAATACCATTCGGCATAGCCATCGGGACACCATGCGGGCACACTGTAAAGTCCCCAATGGATAAAAATACCAAATTTGGCATCCATAAACCATTGCGGAACCGGACGGCTATCAATCGACGTCCAATTTGCCTGATATTTTGCCTGAGCAAATAAATATCCGCAGGAGACCAGTAATATCCAAGTCGTAATTATTTTCTTCACTTTATTCATTCTGTCCAAATATTTCCGCTTCCATCATCGCGCAAATGAATGATCTACCACACCATTCTTTCAACCAATCCCGGATCGTTTTTGACCAGTTCATCGTATTTTTTCAACAAATCGTCCGGTAGTTTTGCTTTCTCTTTCCATTCGGAGCTACCATATACTCCGGCTTTTGTATAGTCGAAAGGCGTGAATCCGATTTTTTTAATAACGGAGGTATTGCGGAAGCGGAAATCAAAGTTTTCGGGATCGACAAATAGCGGATCGGCAATGATGGAATGTTTGTCCCGTCCGAGTTTTTTCCACTGCTCAAAAGTCAGGGTACAAAACTCAGGAGATTTCGTCCGCGTATCCCAGTAGCAGTTGTTGTCATATTCAACAATGCCATCCAGCAGGGTTGGGGGATCCCCTTCTTTTTGCCAACTGATGAAAAGTTTGCCTTTATCCTGATAGATGATATTGTTGGTAAAGATATAGGAACGATGTTTTTCCTTGTGCTGATATTGTATTTGCCCGGTAATGTTTCCGGCAAAAATATTGTTTCGAATGATGTTGTCTTTTCCGAGGTGTTGTGTAAATCCTTCATCCATGATAGCATAAACGAGATTATTTTCCAACCGGTAGTCTATTGAACCTTCGTCGGTGTATAATCCCCATACGCCGTAGTTAAACGAATACATGTGATGTATTACATTATTGGCGATGATGGAACCATCCGATTCGTCCAGGGTATATACTCCTCCCATATCGCTCATTTCTCCCCAACCCAAATGATGTATATGATTGAAAATTATTTTGTTTCGCTTAGCATGCCCTTTTTGATACCCCCATACCCATCCGACGGAAACTCCCGAATAGCGGAAATCGGTAATTTCGTTGTGGGAAATTTCATTATCGCTTCCGTGAATAATCGCTACTGCACAGGCATGTGATAATATGTAACCTCCGTGGTGAATAATATTGTTATGTATGCAGATGCGTTGTGATATGTCTTCTACCGGCGGCACCTCCTGTCCGGGAGAATTGCAAGCGCCGATTTTCACTCCTCCGGCTCCGAGGTCATATAAGTGACAGTGTTCCATGCGCGAATCGGAACAACGGTTGCGGAACCAGATACCGAAAGCGCCGGTGTGGGCAATGTCGCAGTTCAGGAATGTAATGTTATTTGCGTCATCAAGCATAATTGCGGCTTCTTCGTTCATGGCTCCCTGACAATATATGTTTCCGTTTGCCGGCAAGCGGTATGCCGCTGTTTCGAAGCCAATATTTTCAAAACGGATGTGCCGTACCGGCTTCTCCTTGCTCCCTTTCACGATGAGGAATTGCTCAATGGCCGGCGCCACGCAGGATACGTTGCCGGGTGTTTCACCCGGCAGGGGAATATACCACAGATAGCCTTCGCGGTCGAGAAACCACTCTCCCGGCTCATCTAACGCTTTCCGGTAATTTTCTACCACCCAGTGCGCTCTTTTTGCTTCGTTGAAGCGGTTCCCGGACGGAACCGCATGCATTACATACAAGGCCGTGTCTTTAGGGTTGACATGTTTTACAGGCGTGTGGGTATTAATCCACATGTGATAGAACCGGGCCAGCACGCCGTTTGTTCCATTTTCGGCAATATCGTTTAGTATATAGGCTTCGTCGTCGTGCAGGCTTAATTTTTGCGAGGCCCATTGGGTATTCCAGTGTCCGGTAGCCGGTGAAAGAATAGTTTCTTCGCATTTCTTTACTTTGAAAAACTGCCCTCTGTTGGGCGTTTGTGCACGAAACCGCCGTTCTCCATTGATATAGAGTTGTTCAAAAGAAAAACCGCTTTCCGTTTCGGGTATATATACTTTCCATAAAGAGGGCGTTACGACTTCAAACTTTCCCGTTTTCAATCCGCCGCAAAAAATGGGACGTTCGCCGGTAGCTGAGGTATAGACAACAGGCGATTGTTCCGTTCCGCCGTCTTCTTCCGTCAATAGAAGCGCTTGTGTAAGTTGGTAGTTTCCCGGCATGATTTTCACAAAAACCGTATCGTTATCCGTCATATTCCTTCGGCGCAAATCCCGTATCTTGTCTCTTGCACCGGCAAGCGAGGCCAAAGGTTGTTCATAACTTCCCGCATTGCGATCATTACCGGAAGAGGATATATACAAGGTTTGCTGTGCATTAACGGGCAAACAAAACAGGCAGATGAAAGACGCCTTGATGATTTTTTTCAATAAATGTTTCATAAAAACAAACTAAAAGTCAAAAACTAAAATATACTGCACGCGGTGTAATTTTGCGATATTGTCCTGTCTGATCTTAGGGTTCGCAACAGTGTACGCTCTCAGCGAAGGCGTACACTGAAGCAATCCTGACTTCACGGAGTCACGCCGGGTATAGTTTAAAAACGATTTGTTATTGAAGCGGCTGCGGGATTTTGTGCACAAACATAAACGAAAGGCAAAAATCGAAAAATAAGATGCGTTTGTAACGTATCGCGGTTTGACCCTGGCTTTGCGCCTTTTGCCTATGCACAAAACTATCCCGTGCGCAAGATAAAAGCATATTGAGCGAAATACACCGCTTTATTCTATGTAGATTTCATTGATATGCCTTGGATTTACAGTGTTATATGACCGTATCCACAGCATGTTGTCATGTACCGGGGTTGCCAGGGTTATTACCTGTTGTCCACCCTGTAAATGGCCAAGCTCTTTCCACGGGCTATTGGCGAAAACGCGATATTCTCCCGCGCGGGCAGGATCTGCCGAATAAATTGTAACTTTCCGGATGGTCACTTTGTATGGGAAAGTTAACTTGTATTCCTGCGTCTCAGCATTATCCGAATTAATAAATACGGTTTCATCATCTCCATCATAGGCGAACGATATTGCGTTGTTCCAGTAGGCTATTGTCCATGTACTTTTTTCCGGAACCGCAACCTCTACCATGACCGGGATATCTTTGGATATTCCGGTTGCTGCATTGCTGACGGTAATAATAGCATTTCCGGCGTCAATACCTGTTACCAGGCCGTCTTCTACTGTCGCTACGGCTTCATCGGACGAACTCCATTCAAAGTCTGCATTCGTAGCATTGCCGGGTACCGGAGTAGCTGTGAGTTGTGCCGTTTCGTTAGCGCCTAATGTCAGGCTTGTCTGAGCCACCGAAATATCCGTCAAAGGAACAGCTGTTCCGCTCTCCCAATCGTTGATAGTCCCGACAAAACTATTTACCTCGTTGTTTGCAGAAAACTGAATGGTATAGGAATAGCTTTTTCCTACAGAGAAGGCGGTAACAGGAATTGCCCAATGGTAAGTTTTGCTCCCTACTATGAAATCAACAGTTTCGGTACCTATTAAAGTGCCCGGCAATATAAGCGCATCATAACGAACGCCCGCCTCTACCGTATGCAGGGTAATGTCGGCAGGATCAGCTTGTGTTCCCAGGATTCCTGTATTCAGATTGAATGAAGCAGTTGTATTTATTCCTTTCAGTTTTACCGTCATTCCTTGCAAGTCGGATTGAGATAAACCTACATCCGCCGTCGGAGGTGAAATTGCCAGCACTAATTTCGTTAACTGATGGTTGAACGTAAGCTCCACTGCCGAATTGGCGTCATCCCGGTTGTATCCTTCCGGTGCACTAATTACCGTTGCTGCAAAGAGGAGGTCGATGTCGGAAGGTGTACTTTGATTTGATACATCTACACTGATATCTCCTTCTTGTGAAATGAAAGTAGTGTACGGGTAATAAGCGGCAAAATCCACTTTTGATCCGTCGGTAGGATAATATACAGTGTTATTATCTCCATCGGGAGAGAAATTACCGTCACCGCTTGCAGTAAGATACTTTTTATTTATAGCGTCATCGACAGGAGTGGTTGTCCCGTTTTCCACCATAAATATTCCAATTGCATCGCCGGCATCCCATGAAGCGTTGGAAGCTCTCAATTGATCTGTGCTTGAGTTGGAAGCAACATTTACACTGAATTTAACCGCTATCCTTTCATTCGGATTTGGGAGTTCGTTCTCGTCATGCTTGTTGCACGACATCATCATTAGCAGCACAAGGACTGCATTTACTAAAATACCTAATTTTTTCATGTAAATAAAATTTAGAAATATTGAACAATAATTTAATTTATAATCCGGGGATTCATCTTTGCCCCATGAATTATCTTTTCATTTTTTTATACTATACCCGGCATAACTTTGTAAAGTCTGTCCGGATTGTTTCAGGCTACGCCTTTGCTGGTGACTGAGAGATGCACCACGCTATTACTTATTTTTCATTTCCAGACGGCTTATCGCTAATTAGGTCATTGTTTATTCGCTGAGCCATTTAAGCATTTTAGCGCGTCTTTGGCGGAAATGGACAATATCCTGATCGTACGAATCGAAATCTTTTACTGTTTTTTCCGCCAGTTCCTTTGCTCCGGCAGGATTTTTCGATTCGAGCAGTTTCAATAACTCATAATCATTGATGCCGTCGCGCATGGCTTCTAAGCGCATTGAGCTGTGCAATTTACCGTATGACGGATAAATAATCCAGCAATCTCCCGCCGGTTTGTTTCCCCAATCCATATTTTCTCCCTGTATGGTATCATTTCTCCAGGAATTAAGCCCCCAGTGCAAATAGCCTTTCACGTTATACCGGTAATTGATCCAGTGGAGCAGGCGGGTTTGTATCAACGGTTGTTCCAGAAAACGGTTGGCATATTTTTCTCCGTAAGGTTCCATACAGGTATAGTGCCATACCTCTTTTCCCGATTCGATCATTGGTTTATATAATTCTTCGTATTGCAAATGAAGACGATCCGTCATGGGAACCGGTATATCTATTGCACGGGCAATATTCGGCGTACGGTGTAAAGCGTCTATAATTTTCAGGCCGGGCGACAGTTTTTTGATGTATTCTGCGATACGGAGGTAGGAGGGTTCGTATTCTCCATCGGCCGGTTCGTCTGCAAGATATTGTAGATAAAAGTCTTCCCATCCTTTTTCTTTCACATGTCCGGTTAAAGCCGGAATAAACTGGTCTAAAAAGTTTCGGGCTTCTTCCGATTCCAGAGGCATGTTTTTAATGATAGTTTTGTCGCCGGAGAGTATCGGGACAGTCACGCCGATATGGTCGTACCAGCCGCCATTAATCCGTCCGCCTATATGCGATACGGTAAAGCGTTTCAATCCCCCTTCGCGTATATAAAGTTCAACCATCCGGTCAAATGATTCGAAACTGAAATCGTATATGTATTGCCCCGACTCCGTTTTGCCTGCGATGGAATAATTTCCCGGCATCTCCCACAGTATTCTATATACATTTTGCCCGTAATCGCGCACCTTATTGGCAACTATTTTGTTCAGTTCCCAAAATCGTTCGGAATAGATAGGGCATATTTCCCCGCCATTCATTCGTCTTAATTCGCCGGGATATGGATTTATCCAGTTATCTACCCACAAAGTTTGTTCGGGTAGAACCACATTGTACACTTGGGCGACTACTTGCTTGCTGATGTTGAATTTTCTCCCGTTTGTTTCGCCTGTGATATGCAAAAGGGCCGTATAAGTCCCTTCGGCTGCATCACGGGGAATGGCATAGTTTACCCACAAGGGCTGGTTCGACATGGAAGCTACATCCGTACTTTCTATTTCCCACAGGGGGTCGGGAAAATAACCCGAAACCGGGGCTAAGCGGTTTTGCGAAGGGGTGTGTGATAAAAAATTACCCGGAATATAAACATGCCCTACAAAAGCCTCAAGAGAGGATGGAATACGGTGATTACCGTTCATTAATTCGCCGGCTTCTATTTTCAAATTCTTTACCGGGTAAATACTGCGGAAAACAAATTGAAAGGACGCTGTTTCTCCTTTAGCTACCGCCGCCGTATCCTTATTATCTTCAAAAAACAGTTGTTCTTTGAATACTTTTTTCAAAGGATCGACTTGCACAACAGTTATCGCTTCGTCTATGCTATTGCATCCGGCGAACAAGGATAACAACAAAATAAAAATAGCTGAATTTTTTATACTCATTTTTTTATTGTATTAACTCATTTTTATTGTATTAACTAACCGTTAACCGCTACTATATTGAAACTGATGGTTTTTTTGCCTTTCCAGACGCCTTTGCCATGTTTATTCACTCAACCATTGCAGTAGTTTGACACGCCTTTCCCTGAATGCTGTTATCCGGCTGTCGTACGAATCGAAATTCATCACTACCCCTTCCGCCAATTCTTTCGCTCGGGCCGGGTTTTTCGATTCGAGCAGTTTCAACAGTTCATAATCATTGATACCGTCGCGCATGGCTTCTAAGCGTATGGAGCTATATACCTTGTTGTAAGCCGGATAAATAATCCAGGCATCGCCGGCAGGAAGGTTGCCGCCCCAGTCAACGTAACCTGTTTCCCAATTGAATGTACGCCACGAATCAAGCCCCCAATGCAGGTATCCGGTTGCATTGTAACGATAGTTGATCCAATGCAGGATGCGGGTTTGAATCAGAGGAAGTTCCAAAAAACGGTTGGCGTAATTTCCCACCGGCTCCATACAGGTGTAAAACCATAATTCCTTGCCTGCATTCTGTTGCGTCTTGTAAAAACTATAATCCTGATGGAAGTAATCCAACATGGGCACAATTACGTCTATCGATTGGCATACTTCCTTGGTGGAATGGGTGGCTTCTATGATTTTAAGTTCGGGAGCAAGTTGTTTCACGTAGGCCGCTATCTGGTTGTAGCTTGAAGCGCTTTCTCTTGTCCCCGGCTCGTCGGCTATGTGTTGATAATATATTTTATCCCATCCTTTTTCTTTTAGATGATTGTACAGGGCGGGAATAAACTGGTCGAGGAAATTGCGGGTGGTTGCGTCGAAAGGAATCACTACCGTCGGACTATAAGGAACCTGTACGCCGAACGGATCATACCATCCGCTGAGCCGGTATGCGATATGCTCTCCTTCAATACGTTTCATATTTCCTTCCCGGATAAAGAGTTCTATTTTCTTGTCAAACCAGCTAAAATCAAATGTGAATTCTGTTGTAGGATTTGAATTTCCGGTGTGGTTTCTCGTAAACTTACAATCGTTGATAGGCCGCCCCACCATGTACATATTTTGTCCGTAATCACGCATTTTATTGGCAATTACTTTGTATAGTTCCAACTTGTGTCCTTCCTCCGGAACCGAGGTATTATTATTCAAATACTGGAGATGATTATTCAACCAGTTGCTTACAAATAATGTTTGTTCGGGCAGAGTGACCGGATATACTTTAGCGGTAATTTGCCGGGTGATACAAAATTTCATTCCGTTTTTTTCTCCCGTAATCACGACGTCTGCCGTATAAGTTCCTTCGACTGCATCACGGGGTACTTTATAGTTGATCCACAGGGTCTGGTTAACGGACGGCGGCACATCTTTTGTTTCTACTTCCAGCAAAGGATCGGGATAAAAACCCGATACGGAAACAATTTTGTCTTTTGATGGAATTGGGGAAAAATGATTCGGCTTCACATCTACATATCCGACAAATGCTTTAAAATCAAGCGGTATGTTGTTATTGCCGTTAGATAAAGACGCTGCTTCTACTTTCAGGCCGGTAATAGGATAAGTACTGCGCACGACAAATTGAAAAGAAGCTGCTTCTCCTTTGGCCACAGCTATCGCATCTTTATTTTCCGTCAAATTGGTTTGCTCTTTGAAAACTTTTTCCAATGGATCCACTTGAACACAGGCTATTGTTGCTCCTATTAGCTCACATTCATTTTCCCCTTCAATCGGGGGCGGCACAGGCTCCTCATCCGGTTTAGGTGTGGAATCGTGATTACATCCCATACAAATGAATACTAAAAGGACTGAAATTAATGAGATTTTTATACTCATGGTTTGTCTGTTTTTTACATGACCGGCGTAACGGTAAAATGATTACGCCGGTCTTTATGATGAATACTATTGTTTTTTCAATAAGTTGGTACGGCGCCTAAAGTCTGAATACTTTCAGCGTCTAATGCTACGCTCCAGACTATAATATGCGAAATATCCATCTGGTAACCAAATGGCCATCCTCCGGCGGTAGCAAACAAAACGCCATCTGTTTCCAAAGAAAATTCACTATCCCGTTGCGCATAATCGCTGACATTTCCGTTGAATAACAACTGTCCGTCTAAATATACGTCCCAGAATTGTCCGCATTTGGCAGAGAGTATCACCCGGTACCATACGTTCGGTGCAATCACATTCTCGCTCGACATACCCGCCCAACCGGCATAGGTTAAACCGCCTTTACCGTCGCCCCAATCATTGGATACGGCTAATCTCGAAGGCCCTGTATTGGTAAAATGTACATTCGTATGAATAAGCGAATGCCATT
>JAISZV010000018.1 GCA_031284475.1 Proteiniphilum sp.
CAAACAGGAGATCGAAGAGGTAAAAAAAGACGTGCTCTCAGGCAAGACCAAGATGCTATATGTAGCGCCCGAATCGCTCACCAAAGCCGAAAATGTGGAATTTCTAAGGAATATCCCCATCTCCTTTTATGCCGTGGACGAGGCACACTGTATTTCCGAATGGGGCCATGATTTCCGGCCCGAATACCGGCGTATCAGACCCATCATCAGCGAGATCAGCATACGTCCCATCATCACGCTAACGGCCACTGCCACGCCAAAGGTACAGCACGATATCCAAAAAAATCTCGGCATGACCGATGCGGCGGTATTCAAATCATCTTTCAACCGCGACAACCTCTATTATGAAATCCGTAATAAAACCGAACAAATAGACAGGGAGATCATTAAGTATATTCTCTCCCAGGGAAAGAAATCAGGCATCATCTATTGCCTGAGCAGAAAGAAAGTAGACTCTTTTGCAGAGATACTGCAAGCAAACGATATCAGGGCATTACCCTACCACGCCGGAATGGACTCCGCCGCTCGCAGCAATAACCAGGATGCTTTTCTCATGGAGAAAGTAGAAGTGATTGTAGCTACCATTGCTTTCGGCATGGGAATCGATAAACCCGACGTGCGTTATGTGATCCATTATGATATTCCCAAAAGCCTCGAAGGGTACTACCAGGAAACCGGGCGCGCCGGACGCGACGGCGGAGAGGGAAAATGTATCGCGTTTTATTCAAAAAAAGACCTGCAGAAACTGGAACGTTTCATGCGGGGCAAACCGGTTGCAGAACAGGAGATCGGAAAACAGTTGCTGCTGGAAACAGCCGCCTATGCAGAAACATCCGTTTGCCGGAGAAAAGTGCTACTGCACTACTTTGGCGAAGAATATAACGAACCAAATTGTGAACATTGTGATAATTGTTTAAATCCAAAAAATAAAGTGGAAGCAAAAGAATTACTTATTACTGTATTGGAAGCGATTACCGCTCTCAAAGAAAAACAAAAAGCAGACTATCTCATAGATTTCCTTATTGGAAAAGAATCATCCGATATAGAAACTTACGGGCACAACGAACTGGAGGAATTCGGATCGGGCGCCGATGAAGAAGAAAACACCTGGGAAGTAGTTATTCGCCAGGCGCTGCTTGATAACTACCTGAAAAAAGAGATCGAAAACTACGGTATTCTCAAGATCACCAAAAAGGGAAGAGATTTTTTGAAAAGTCCCGTTTCTTTTAAAATTACGAAAGACGATGAAGATGAGGATAATATAAACGATCCGGAAAATGAGGATTCGGATGTGATCTCTGCCGGCGGAAGCGGCGGCGTTGCCGACCCCGTACTTTTCTCCATGATGAAAGACCTAAGGAAGAAACTGTCGAAAAAATTAAACGTTCCTCCTTATGTTATTTTCCAACCTTCGTCGCTCGAAGCCATGGCAACCTCCTATCCCATCACGCTGGAAGAACTGCAAAACATTCCCGGCGTGGGTGCAGGAAAAGCCAAGCGTTACGGGAAAGAGTTCGTAGAGCTGATAAAGAAACATGTGGAGGAAAACGATATTATTCGGCCCGAAGATCTCCGTGTAAAAACAATCGCCAATAAATCGAAGCTCAAAGTCTCCATCGTACAGGCCATCGACAGGAAAGTGGCGCTCGATGATCTGGCGGAATCAAAAGGGATAGATTTCAACGAGATGTTGTCGGAAGTAGAAGCCATCGTCTATTCGGGTACAAAAATCAATATCGACTATTTCCTTAATGAGGTAATGGATCCGGATGCGCTCCAAGATATATACGCCTACTTCAAAGAGGCGGAAACCGATGATCTGAGCAAAGCGCAGGAAGAACTGCCGGACTATACGGAAACCGAGATACGCTTAATACGGATCAAGTTTTTCTCCGATATGGCGAATTAAGGGGAAAAGAGGAAAGAAGAAAGGTGAAGATGATCAATGAATGATTAGGGTAATTATAAACTATTTTACGCCAATATCGTTTATTAAGGAAAAACCTGCATGCAGAATTATGAAATGAGCAGTAAATCTAAACATTCTCTTTTATCTATATTCTTTACTCTTTGCTCTAAATAAAACAAGCGTATGCAATATTTACAACATATAAACAGCCCCGACGATCTAAAAAAACTCAATATCGGTCAACTGGAGACAGTTTGCAGCGAGTTGAGGGAATTTATCATCGAACAGCTTTCCAGTAATCCGGGTCATTTTGGATCCAGCCTGGGAACAGTGGAGTTGACAGTGGCGCTGCATTACCTCTATGATACGCCCTACGACCGGCTTGTATGGGATGTAGGGCATCAGGCCTACAGTCATAAGATACTGACCGGCCGCCGCGACCGGTTTTCCGTCAACCGCAAGCTGGGAGGGCTTTCCGGATTCACCAACCCCGATGAAAGCGAATACGACACTTTCATTGCCGGCCATGCCTCCACCTCCATTTCGGCAGCTTTGGGTATGGCCGTGGCAGCCAATCTCCGCGAAGAGGAGAACAGGCATATCGTCGCCGTCATCGGCGACGGATCCATGACGGGCGGATTGGCTTATGAAGGAATCAACAACGCCTGTTCGCAACCCAATAACCTGCTGATTATCCTCAATGATAACAATATGTCGATCGACAACAACGTGGGTGGGATACAGGAGTACTTAGTAAAACTGACTACTTCGACAAAATACAACAAAGTACGGAACAATCTCTATCAGGGCTTCAAGAAACGAAACCTCATTTCGGAAAAAGGGAAAAATCTCGTCTTACGGTTCAATAACAGCATCAAATCACTGATTACCAAAGAGCAGAACCTGTTCGAGGGATTCAATATCCGGTACTTCGGGCCGGTTGACGGGCACGACCTGCCGGGATTGATTAGAATACTCCGCAACATCAAAGATATGCAGGGGCCAAAGTTGCTCCACATCAAGACGGTCAAAGGCAAAGGATTCAGGCCGGCAGAAAAATCGGCCACTATCTGGCATTCGCCCGGCCTTTTCAATAAAGAGACCGGCGAACGTATCCTGAAGAATAATGAAAACCAGCCTCAGCTCTATCAGAATGTTTTCGGACATACCCTTGTGGAGATGGCCGAGAAAAACGAGAAAATTGTGGGAGTAACGCCGGCAATGCCTACCGGCTGCTCCATGACCTTTATGGCAGACAAGTTTCCCGACAGAGCTTTTGACGTTGGTATCGCCGAGGCGCACGCCGTTACTTTCTCCGCCGGTATGGCAAAAGAGGGATTGATACCGTTCTGCAATATATACTCATCATTCATGCAACGGGCATACGATCAGGTGATCCACGATGTGGCGCTACAAAAACTGAAGGTGATTTTTTGTCTCGACAGGGCCGGATTAGTAGGTCCCGACGGGCCTACGCACCACGGCATATTCGACCTGGCCTATCTGCGCCCTATACCTAATTTAATAATTTCGGCGCCATATAACGAACATGAGCTGCGCAACCTGATGCATACCGCTGTGTACGGAAACGATAAGCCCTTCGCTATCCGGTATCCCCGCGGGCAAGGCGAAACGGCCAAATGGAAAAACGAACCCCGGATTCTTCCGGTCGGCAAAGGCAGAATACTGAGAAAAGGAAAAGATATCGCTCTCCTCTCCATCGGCGCCATCGGTAACAACGCCGCAAGAGCCATTGACGAGGCGGAGAAAGCGGGCGTTAGCGTGGCGCATTACGATATGGTCTTCCTGAAGCCTATAGATGAAGAATTGCTGCACAAAGTGGCAAGTAGATTCAAATATATAATCACGGTAGAAGATGGCGTTATTAAGGGAGGATTGGGGAGCGCCGTTCTCGAATTTCTTGCGGAAAACGATTACGCCGATGCACGTGTGCTCCGCATAGGTATCCCCGATGAATTTGTCACCCACGGCTCTGTGAGGGAACTTCAGCAGATCACCGGAATTGATGAAAAAGGGATTCTGGAAAATATTACTCGTATCTATAACGAGATCAGAGATATCCATCCCCGTTTACAGTTGCCGCATGACGGGGTGCGGACTGTTGCACAGATAGATAACCGTTGAGATAAAAGATCATTAACCGCAAAAGATGCAATGAAGATTTTAATAGCAGGTGCGGGCGCTGTCGGAACCCATCTGGCGAAACTGCTCGGACAGGAAAATCACGACATAACACTCATTGACGCCGACAAAGACCGGCTCGCCATCATACGCGACAACACCGATATACTCACCTA
>JAISZV010000089.1 GCA_031284475.1 Proteiniphilum sp.
CGTTGGTGGACAGGCATGTGAAACGGTACAAGGATCGCGGTTTTACCGACCTGATGCTCTCGTTCGGATGTACCGGCGGCCAACACCGCTCGGTCTACGCCGCCCAGAAAACAGCGGAATATATCTCGAAGAAATTCGGCGTTAAAGTCCTGTTGGTACACCGGGAACAGAATCTGGAACAGGCGTTCGGAAATAAATAAAAACGCCTCAATGTTATTTCATCATCTCACATTCCATTGAATAATACTTATTAAATGAAAGCGATGATATTTGCCGCAGGGCTCGGCACAAGATTAAAACCCCTCACCGACAATATGCCGAAAGCATTGGCGCCGGTGGCCGGAAAACCGCTGTTGCAGCATGTTATCGAAAAACTAAAAGCAGCCGGGTTCGACGAGATCATCATCAACGTGCACCATTTTGCCGGACAGATCATCGACTTTGTAGAGGCAAATCATCATTTTGGCATACATATCGAATTTTCCGATGAACGGGAAAAACTGCTCGATACGGGAGGAGGAATTAAAAAGGCTTCTTCATTCTTTAACGACGATAAACCGTTTTTGGTGCATAACGTCGATATTCTCTCCAATATCTATTTACGGAAATTATACGCAGCGCATACGCAAAATCACTTCCCGTATCAGGGGACACAGGCCGGTCAACACCCGCAACTACAATCCATACAAGGCAATCCGATAGCAACCCTTGTCTGTAGCGAGCGAAAATCTTCCCGTTACCTCCTGTTTGACGGCAATAATAGATTGAAAGGATGGATCAATGAAAAAACGGGGGAAGTGAAATCGCCTTTTCCCGGTTTCGATCCCCGGCGCTACAGGAAATTGGCCTTTGCCGGGATCCATATCCTTCAACCGGCCATTTTCCAACACATGGCCGGCCTTCCCGACCGTTTCTCCATCATCGAATTTTACCTGTCTATCTGTGATAAAGAAGAACTCGCCTGTTATATTCCGGAGAACCTGAAACTGATAGATGTAGGAAAAACAGACTCTTTAAAAACGGCTACCCGGTTTTTAGGTCAACTCTCCTGAATTTTTTACGCGAAGATGTCCCCTCCGACCGGTCACGGGGCGGTGAGATTGACCTGATGAAATGTATACTATCGTCAAAGTATAAGACAGGATGTTTCCATGCTTTAACCTTGCGCAAGTTGTAGAGTTCCTTCTCTGTTCCAAAGAATTATGCAAAAATGGGTGAAGAAAAAATCACTTACAGGCAAAACCTATAAGTGATTGAGACTAAGAGAGCGGCAAACGAGGTTCGAACTCGCGACCCTCAGCTTGGGAAGCTGATGCTCTACCGACTGAGCTACTGCCGCATTTTGAATACAAAAATACAAGTTTTTTTGATCCGATAATGCGATTCGCTCCAATTTTTATCGAATTCCACCCCTATTAGGAGAAATTTATTTATCTTTGCGTCCACAAATTGACCGGGATGTAGCACAGTTGGCTAGCGCGCCACGTTCGGGACGTGGAGGTCGGGTGTTCGAGTCACCTCATCCCGACATAAAAAGGCTGATATGCAGCCTTTTTTTATTCTATTTCCAGAAAAGACTTCCCCCAATAAATAGGTTTTTCAATACTTGGCTCTTCTTTTTCGAACAATAACGCCGCTTTGGCTTTTTCTTCATCCGGATTCCGTTTACCCGACCGGATAAACGACGGTAATCGTCGCTCAAAATCAGCCAAAAGAATTACCGGACGCGGGTTTTCCGGATCTTGGGCAATAGCTCTCTCATATAATTGGATTACTTCGGAGAAATATTTCTGCCCGTTCACCTGGGGATTCATCGCAATCATAGCCATGAGGCAATAAGCCTTCAGCGTATTGACTTCCGATTGGTCGACATTCGGGAATGTATACAGACTTTCTATAATCTCATTTGCTTTCGATAAAATCATCTCGTTGCGAGATGATGTAAGATCGTAAAACACACTATTTACGCCGCAATATGCAACGTAGTAGGCCGGTATCCATTCTTGGGGATATTTTTCCGCCATTCGCTCGAACAGATTACCGGTTTGCTGTAATTCATCCACAGTACCGGCCGAATCCAATCTATGCAAAGCCAGTCGCATAAAATCCTCGTATTGAGCGTCCCGCCCGGTTTGGGCATGAACTAAGGAGGAAAACATCATACAAAAAATGATTGTCGTTTTAATAAAAAAAATTGGTTTCATAAGAACAAGTTTTAAAATTGAATATTGGTTTTTTGGGGGACTATCCGCCCATTTCAATAGAAATTCGATACATTGTACGCCGCATTTTTCCCAAGGGAGATGAAACAGCCAATGTAAAATGCCTGATTTATTTGCTGCGTCAACGGATGGCTTTCATACGCGTTATTCGCAGTCATTTCATCGTTAAAGACATATCCATAAATGTTCTGCCGGTTGAGAATATTAGAGAATCCGAAATAAACAATCGTACGTTTGTTTGCCAGATAAATCCAGCTAATATCCAACGAATTGTAATTTGGCGTTCTGCTATTCATAAACCCCTCACGGTTTGGATCATGATAATGGCGGCCACTCGCAAAGCGGTTGCTGACGCTAAAAATACTCCGAATCGAGAAATTTGAATATTTCAACGTCGCACTCGCATTGTGACGCATGGCAAACGGCGGTGCAGCCATATAGGGAAAGTCAAGATACTTTCGGCGGGAGTCATTGTATGAATAGGCAAGCATATATTCCCAATATTTTAAGAATTGCGTATCGTTAAAGAAGAGATCAAATCCCTTGCTATAACCGCTTCCATCGGAATTGTAATAGGGAAAGGCGACGCCCGATTTAAGCGGTAAATGATCGTAATCCTTATGATAGGCTTCGAACCGGAAGATACGGCTCCCTTTTTCGTAATAAACCCCGATCAATGCCTGTATATTATTTTCCGGCAACAAATTACGGTTATAGATAAGCGCTTCGTTATCCGCATTTTGTTGATATTTCCCCAACACGCCGGAAAATACCATATCCCGCCATTTGTACCCCAGCGCTATGCGCGGCAACCATTGCCACTCTTTGCTTAGCGATGTATATTCCATACGTGCCGAAAGATTAAGCAATAGGTTTTTTGTCAACCCGAAATCATTTGAAACAAATGCCCCGCCGATACAATGATTGAATCCTATATCAAACGCTACGGTATCGGCATAATGAAATTCATACCGCTTAAAAAACGTTTCTACCCCTGCCGTTATTTTATAAAAATCATTGAACCGCTTTTCCGCTTTGCTTTTTAGATGTATCTCCCGTTCTTTCGCGGAATAGGTATCATGAATCGTCCTGCCATTTTCTATATTCTGTTGATTAGACGAATATGCTACTCCCAGGAAATAAGCGGCTCCATTATCAAATCTCTTTCGGAGAGTGGTATTTACGTAAAGATTATCGTCGGATAATTCCAAATTGCGCGATTTTGAACTGAACGGATCTCCGGATATTAAAACGAATCCGGTTTTGCTGTATCCGAGATAGCTTTTCAGATAGGTATCCTTACCCAGTGTGAACCGGAATTGATTTTGAAGTCCGATTTGCTTATACGGACTTTGCCATTTCGATTTTAGGCTTGGGAAAAACAATTCGTTATATAAAGTCAGGTCGGTATAAACCATATTGTAAGACGCCGACCCATTATGCCAGGGGATCGCGCCGCTGCTGCCAAGACTTACATTCATGACGTCCACTCCTGATTTTGATTCATTTACCTCATCGCGCGTGTAAAGCGGTAACACCGCCGACAATCCCTGTGAATACTCCGGGACATATCCACCCAATGAAAAATTGATCCCCTCGAAGAGAACAGGAGAATAGCGGCTTCTCGATCCTACTTCTCCAAAGGATGCACTATAGGGCGAAAGTACATGCATGTCGTCTATATAGGTCTGCGATTCACGGCTCGATCCACCCCGCACCAACAACCGTCCGTCGCGGTCGGGCGCCTGGGTTCCCGGAAGCATGGATATCGCTTTAATCATATCTCCGTTCGATCCGGCGGTAGAAAGCATATCAACCACTTTGGTTTTGCTGATGGTCGACGGACTTTTCAACAGATAGTTCCCCGCATATACCACCACTTCATCCAGGTCGTTAGTTTGCGGCTTGAGAAATATCTCCAGATTATCCATACTTACGGCCTCGCCGGTTACCGAATAAGTTGTATATCCGATACACGAAACTGCCAATGTTACTATGCTATCTTCCACGGTCGTAAGCGTAAATTTA
>JAISZV010000119.1 GCA_031284475.1 Proteiniphilum sp.
TGAAAGCAGTCAAATGCACGAAAAATTTATACGAACCCCAGGGATTTGGGATGTATGATTTGGGATGTATGATTTGGGATATGGGATGTATGAATTATGAATTATGAAAACCTCATTTCTGCCTTATTTTAATAACACAAACAACCTCAATAGCAAAGGGTATTGTCTTCCCTTTATTAACCCCATTACCTTACATCATACATCCCCAATCCCCAATCATACATTCAACACCTTATTTTAATAACAAACCAACCTCAGCAAAGGGTATTGCCCTCCCTTCATTAACCTCATTACCTTACATCATACATCCCACATCCCAAATCCCCAATCATACATTCCACACCTTACATCATTAAATCATTCCCCTGTTTCCTGGGCGAGAATATTTTTGAACCGTTCGATCACCGCGTTTAATTCTCTGACAAAATCTTTGTTGACAGTGGTTCCGGCAAGGTTTTGATTTTCTATGCGCGAACGGTTGCCGTGCGCCGGTTAAACTAAAAGAGGCTACGAAAACTTCTCTGTCCGAAAGACTGCCGGAGGCAAAAATAACCTTTTTGTCAAAATTTTCCTTGAATTATAACTGAATATTGCCGGATTTTTTGTTTATTTGCAAGCAAAACAGTACAAAATAATAGTTGTTATGATCCGTGATTTGACAGAACTGCTCCGGGAGGCAAAAAACCGGCCCATACGTAAAATGGCTGTTGCCGCCGCCGAAGACGAGCATGTTTTAAAAGCCCTACAGGAAGCCGTGAAAGAGGAGATTATCATTCCCTTGCTGGTAGGAGATAAAGAGAAGATTGAGCGGATAGCGCGGTCTATCGGTTTTAGCTTGGACGGCGTCGAATTGATAGACAACCGGGAGGGCGAAGCTGTTTCCGCCCGGATAGCCGTTGCGCAAGTTAAAAACGGAAAGGCGGATATTCTGATGAAAGGTTTCGTGAGTACCGGCGACCTTCTGAAAGCGGTATTGGACAAAGAGCTTGGCCTGCGTACCGCTCAACTGCTGAGCCATGTGGCTTTTTTTGAATCGCCTTATTATCACAAGATATTTTGCGTGACCGATGTGGCGATGAATATCGCTCCCGGCCTGGACGCTAAGGCGCAGATCATTTGTAATGCGGTGGAAGCATGCCGCGGAATTGGCATTGAAAATCCCAAAGTGGCTGTGGCTGCGGCGGTGGAAACGGTGAATCCCAAAATGGAAGCAACGGTACATGCCGCTCAGTTGAAAGAGATGAACAGAAAAGGGCTGTTGGGAGGATGTATTGTAGACGGCCCTTTTGCTATTGATATTGCCGTGAACCGTGAGGCAGCCCGGCATAAAGGTATCGGGGGAGAGGTGGCCGGCGATTGCGATGTGATTCTCGCGCCTGACATCGAGGCGGGGAATATGTTCTATAAGGCGCTTAATTTCCTCGGAGGAGCAGCCTCGGCCGCCGTGGTGATGGGCGCTTCTGCGCCGGTTGTACTCACGTCGCGGTCGGACGATGAGCGGAGTAAATTACGCTCCATCGCTCTGGCGGCATTGATAAGCTGACGGTGACGGACTTTAGCAAAAATCGTCGTTCCGGGTAACCGTAACAAATATTCATTGATAGATTAACAGATTTAAAACCGATAAAATAAAATATTCAAATGGGAGCAAATACGCGCATTTTAGTTATTAACCCCGGCTCTACTTCCACAAAGATCGCCATCTTCCAGCAGGAGAAGGTGATTTTTCTGAAAACGATCAAACATTCGCTCGAAGTGCTGAGCAAATTTAGCCGGATCACAGATCAATTCGGTTACCGCAAAGAGGTGATTTATGAAGAATTGAAAAATGCCGACATACCGTTAGAGACCATCGACGCGGTGATTGGCCGCGGAGGATTGGTGAAGCCGATTGATTCGGGCGTTTACCGGGTGAACGAAGCGATGAAGAACGATCTGCTGGAATGTAACCGGGGGGAACATGCCAGCAACCTCGGCGGGTTGATTGCCGCGGATATTGCGAAGATGCTCCCGTCGGCCGAAGCCTTTATTGCCGATCCGGTGGTGGTAGATGAACTCGATCCGTTGGCCAGGTACGCCGGTCACCCCGCCTTTGAGCGAATATCCGTTTTTCATGCGCTGAACCAGAAAGCGATTGCCCGTTCACACGCCAACTCTATCATGAAAAAATATGAGGAGTTGAACCTTATCGTAGTGCATTTAGGAGGCGGCATCACGGTTGGCGCGCACCGCAAGGGAAGGGTTATAGATGTAAATCAGGGGTTGGATGGCGACGGCCCCTTCTCGCCTGAGCGTTCGGGGACGTTACCCGTAGGAGAGCTCCTGAAAGCCGCTTTCAGTGGTAAATACAGTTATGAAGAGATGTACGCGATGGTACTCGGTAAAGGCGGGATGACGGCATATCTGGGCACAAATGACGCTTACCTGGCAGAACGGGAAGCGAAAGACGGCGACGAGAAATGCCGGGAGGCGCTGGAGGCGATGGCCTATCAGGTGGCGAAAGAGATCGGCGCCATGTCCGCCGTACTGAAAGGGGAAGTGGATGCGATCCTGATCACCGGAGGGATTGCCAACAGCAAGTGGTTCTGCAATCTTATTATTGAGCGGGTCTATCGTATTGCGCCGGTACATCTTTATCCCGGAGAGGATGAAATGGGCGCTTTGGCAGAGAACGCCCTTCTTGCGCTTAACGGCGATATTGAGATAAAAGAATACCGGTAGATATTTTCTTGACACACAAAAAAATCGTTCGGCCGGTACCGGACAAATCCCAAAAATACCGGTAAAGAAACATGAAATTTCCGATTGCACACAAACGAATGAAAATAGACAAAAGACAATAGACAATAGACAAAAGAAGACGGAAATAGATAAGAAAGAATGACTACCCCGCCGCAAGCGGACGGGGTATCTTCAAGGAATAATTTTTATTTTTCGCCGCAAGCGGCGGGGAATTAAACCCAAAGAGATTAAAAAGACCTTTTCCTGTCTTATAAGTCTTAATCTTATATCTTATGTCTTTTGTCTTATGTCTTTTATCTTTTGTCCTATGTCTTTTGTCTCTAAATTTACAGGATAAATGTATCTTTTTAATCCCGACCACGATCTCGCGCTCGCCAATTTCTCTCCCAATTACACACCGCCGGCGTCCGCGGCCCAAATGGTAGAGGAGTTGGCTGTCTTGCCGGTTTGGTATGACGGGGAGGATGCGGAAGTGATTGCCGGAGGAGAGTTGAACCGGTTATTTCTGGATGCAGTCAAAAAGGTCTTGCCGGTACAGGCGTCGCTTATCCCGTTTTCCGGTGTTGCTTTGTACCCTCCCCGTAAAATTATTCCCTGGGGATGGAACCCGGCGTTAAGGCGAAAACTCATATCGTATGGCGCGTATGAAAAGGCGTTGCCGTCGCCGGAAGAGTTGGCGCGTCTGAGAGGCTATTCAAACCGGTTACATGCCGTAGAGATATTATGCGAGTTGCAAGCGGAGGAGGAAAGATTTTGCGGCGAGTCCCATTTTTTTACAAACGCAGAGGAATTATATGCCTGGTTGCAGTCCATATCCGGGAATAAGGTGTTGAAAATGCCTCTTTCGGGTAGCGGCAAAGGGTTGATGTGGATATTGGGAGAGATTACCGGTAAGCAACGCGACTGGTGCCGGCGGGTCATTAGAGAGCAGGGCGGGGTAGCGGCGGAGCCGGTATTGACCAAGATACGGGATTTCGCGATGGAGTTTTACCTCCATGAAGGAGAGGTTCGTTTTGCCGGTTATTCCATGTTCAATGCTGCCGCTTCGGGCGCATATACGGGCAATGAACTGCTCAGTGACGCCCGGATTGAGGAAAAACTTTGTAAATATGCCCCTAAAGGGCTGTTGCATCGACTGAGAATTTTACTGGAAGAAAAACTTTCGCGTCGTTTCCCGTTTTACAGCGGTTATGCGGGAGTAGATATGATGATATGCGAAACCGCCGGAGGATATTGTATACAACCCTGTGTGGAAATCAATATGCGGATGAATATGGGTATGGCGGCGCGTATCTTTTACGAGCGATACATGCATGACGGTGCGGAAGGGAAATTTGTAGTGGATTACTGTAAAAAACCGGAAAGCGCTTTGTCATTCCATGAAAAAATGCAACGGGAGCTTCCTTTAACAGTGGAGAACGGAAAGATACTTTCCGGCTACCTGTCGTTGACTCCCGTTACCAAAACTACCCGTTATATTGCTTATGTGGTAGTCTTGTGAGATTCTGCAAAATATTGATAAAACAGAGGGAGCGTTCTGATACCATTATAGAACTGCTCCAGCGGGAAATTCTCATTGGGTGAGTGGATGGCGTCCGATCCCAATCCGAAACCCATCAATACCGACTTAACGCCCAATATTTCCTCAAAAGTAGCGATGATGGGAATACTGCCGCCGGAACGCACCGGTACGGGGTCTTTTCCGTATACATCTTTCAGCGCTTTCTCTGCCGCTTTGTAGGCGGGAAGATCGATAGGGCAAACGTAGGAAGGCCCGCCATGCAGGTATTCCACCTTCACCGCTACCGATTTCGGAGCAATCGACTCGAAGTATTTCACAAACAACTTCTCTATTTTCTTGTGATCCTGATTGGGAACAAGACGGGCGCTGATCTTGGCATACGCTTTGGACGGCAGCACTGTTTTGGCCCCTTCGCCGGTGTAACCGCCCCAAATACCGCATACGTCAAAAGTAGGGCGGATGCCGGTACGTTCATTGGTGGTGTACCCTTTTTCCCCGTACAACTCTTTCACGCCGACAGATTTTTTGTACTCCTGGAGGGAGAAAGGCGCTTTGGCCATCATGGTGCGCTCTTTCCCTGAGACCTCCGCCACGTCGTCATAAAAGCCGGGAATGAGGATGCGTCCTTTATCATCCATCGTTTGTGCAATCATTTTTGATAGTACGTTGATGGGATTGGCTACCGCTCCGCCGAACAGTCCCGAATGGAGATCTACGGCCGGCCCCGTCACTTCAACCTGCCAGTAAGCCAGTCCGCGCAATCCGGTGGTGATGGAGGGAACATCGCGGGCGATCATCGAAGTGTCAGAGACTAAGATCACATCGGCCTGCAACATTTTCTTATGTTTTTTGCAGAACTTCGGAAGGTTGGGCGATCCTACCTCCTCTTCCCCTTCGATGAGGAACTTCACATTGCATCCTAATTTGCCGTCTTTCACTAAGTATTCAAACGCTTTGGCGTGCATAAACGCCTGGCCTTTGTCATCATCTGCACCGCGCGCCCATATCTTGCCGTCTTTCACCACCGGCTCAAAGGGGTCGGTTTTCCAGAGGTTGACCGGATCGACCGGCATTACATCCATGTGGCCATATACCAATACGGTAGGCGCTTTCTTATCTATCATCTTTTCACCGTAGGTTACCGGATTCCCATCGGTTTCCATCACTTCCACCTTGTCGGCTCCGGCCGCCAGCAGGATCTCTTTCCATTTTTCCGCCGCCTTGTACATATCGGGTTTATGCGCCGGGAGCGATGATACGGAAGGGATGCGGATCAGCTCAAAAAGTTCGTCTAAAAAACGCTGTTTGTGTGTTTCTACGTAATTGTTGATTTTGTTCATGTTGTTTTTATTTAATGGTTCGGTAAATTTCCGCTTATTTATAGTAAGACAATTAGCTTGTGTATTTTTAGTTTGTTTCCCAAATACTGTTTTCTTATTTCTTCCGCTTTCTTAATTTCTTTGGGTGGCGTTTTCTGTGTCAAAATTTGGCTTCATTCTACAGTTTGTACAAAGATAAATATTTCCCAACAGGGACATAAAAGTTTTTCTGAAAAAGTTGTAACGAATAAAACATTATAAATTCCCGGACGGTGATAACAGCTTCAATCGCGAAAGCAGTTTTTTATCATGGATTGGTTGTTCTATTGAAAATTAATACCGGTATTTTACTTAAAACCTCCTGCGGCTTCACTCAAGACCTGTTGAGTTGAACTGTCAAAAAATATCGGATAATCAAACTATTGAAGCGGCAATATAACGGCAAAGAGATAATTATACTGCA
>JAISZV010000153.1 GCA_031284475.1 Proteiniphilum sp.
GGGGTAGATTTAGTTTGATGCGTTATCTGAAAAAGTAGAAAGCATTAAAAAGTACTGAAATTCACCGGTTATCTCAAATGCATTGAAACAAAATTATCTCCTAATTGTCCGCCGAGACTTTTGGGAGTGAACTCAATATTTAAAAAGAAAACAAATACGTTTACCTATCCCCTGAAATTTCCTATCTTTACAGGCAGAATCAAGGAATAATCTGGAGAAAATGAATCGCATTAAAGAAGCATTGCAAAAAAAGGTTTAATGCCGGTAAGGTTTGGATTTAATAATTGATACAGCTCTATACACCTTTTAAGAAGAATAGATAATTTGGCTACATTATTCAGAGAAGTAAAATACACATTACACTCCCTGATCAATGACATTGATATGAGAGTTATCGGATTGCCCGGTATACAACGGCCATTTGCTTGGAAAGATACAAAAGTATGGGATTTATTTGATTCTATCTGTAAGGGTTATCCCCTGTAGGTTATCTTTTATTATGGGCTAATGCGAATACAGGAACTTTGAAACAGATAACTACTACTTCCAAACAAAAGATACCCAATTTATTGATTGTTGACGGACAAGATTTATATAAATTGCGTAAGATTATTTCTCAGTGGTTTTTTATGGGTTCGATCACCGGACGATATACAAATTCACTTGAATCGCAGATGAATACTGAAAGAAAACCGGCATTTTAACATTAACATAACAATAGTATATGGATACAAAACAAATTAAAATGGAAAAAGAGCGGGAGTTAATTGAAATGGTTTCTAACTTCTGTCAGGAGAAACTAAATGAAGAATACAAACAGCTTTGTATTGAACTGATCCAAAAATTGGGACGTAAGAGAAATGTTCCTTTCGTGACTGGAAAAAAGGAAATATGGGCAGCCGCTGTCATATATACTGTCGGCAACCTGAATTTCCTTTTCGATAAATCTTTTGAGCCCTATATTCCGTCAAGTGATATTCATAATTATTTCGGCACAAAAAGCTCAACAGTAGGCGCCAAGTCTAAATTGATTCGCGATGTGCTAAAATTAGACAGAATCTTCAATAATGAATTTGCAACCGACCACATGATTGATAATAATCCCTTTAGTCGGTTTGTTATGGTTGATGATATGATTCAGCCAATTGAATCGTTACCGGAAGAATATCAAAAGATGGTGAAAGAGGCTCGCGCAAGAGGAGAAGACATTTCTTTCCGGACAACATAGATAAAAGAGATTCCGGTGGGTTATTGAGTTTTCCCGTCCATAGAGAAAAGTATTGTTTACTGTTACGGATAGAGACGATGCGGATTGGCGGATTTTTGGGAAACAGGCTCTTCGCTTTCGGACATGATGAAGCTGATTGAAAAGCATACAATGGCAGCATAAAAAAATAGAATCATAAATCCGTAGAAAGATGCTTCTTCGATACGGCGCATCCCGGACACCTTCCGCAGCAGGATGAATCTTTCTTTACAAAGAACAGTTTATACAGGGAATGTACCAGTTTTACCGCGACGGCAATACCGGTAAGAATGATGATGACCCACTGTATATCCATATACTTAAAACATTTTTTTTAAAGAATCGTACTGATCCGGTAAACCAGAAAAGCGACCAACCACGCAAGCCCGGTGGAGTACAGTACGCTGAACAGCGCCCACTTCCAGGAGTGGGACTCCTCTTTTATGGCGACGACGGTGGCTACACACGGAAAATAGATCAGGACAAAAAGCAGAAATCCGATGATGACCGGCGCCGTAAAAACAGGAGAGCCGCCGGCATATTTTTCGGCCTGTAACCTTTCCTGTAACGACTGCTGGTTTTCGCTATCCCCCGTATATAGAACGCCCATTGTACTGATCGCTATCTCCTTAGCGGCCATTCCCGATAAAAGTCCGATGGATATTTTCCAATCGAATCCGAGCGGACGCACCACCGGTTCAATGGTTCTTCCGATCCGTCCGATGTAGGAGTTTTCCTGGTGTTCCGTATTGCGCAGGCGCTCCACGTCCGAGATCAGCGCATCCATCTCACCGGCGGTTATTTCGTTTTGCCCATGTTGGGCTTCTATTTGGGCTATCTGCCGGTCGAATTGCGCTTTGCGTTCTTCGTTACGGGGAAAATAGCCTAAGAACCAAATGATGATCGACGCGAGGAGGATGGGGCCGCCCATTTTCCGGAGATACTGCTGCGACCGGTCCCACATGTGGATAAATATCGACTTTGTTGTAGGCGTCCGGTAAGGCGGAAGCTCCATGACGAAAGGCGTATCTTCCTTTGTAAATACCTTTTTTCTTAGTAACAACGCCGTGAGGATGGCAATCAGAATACCTGCGGTATATAGTCCGAGTAAGATAAAACTGCCGTTTTTCGGGAAAAAGGCGGTTACAAAAAGAATGTATACGGGCAGGCGCGCGCTGCACGACATGAACGGCACAATCAGCATCGTGATCATGCGGCTGTTGCGGCTCTCTATCGTACGGGTAGCCATGATGGCGGGAACGTTACAGCCGAATCCCATGATAAGGGGGATAAATGATTTTCCGTGCACGCCTATTTTATGCATCATCTTGTCCATAATAAAGGCGGCGCGGGCCATATAGCCCGAATCTTCCATAAATGCAATGAACAGGTAGAGGATGACGATGTTCGGCAGGAAAACAATTACACCGCCTACGCCGCCGATGATCCCGTCCACGATCAGGTCTTTCAGCGGGCCGTCGGTCATGGCGTTTCTTACGAAATTCCCCAGTTGCTCCACCGACCATTCGATCCATTCCATCGGGTAGCCCCCCAAACGGAAAGTGGCTTCGAACATGAGCCACAGAAAGATAAAGAAAAGCGGGAATCCTACATATTTATTCGTAACTATGGAATCGATCAGTTTTGTTTTATCCGTGAAATTCGTTTTCTCGGTGAGGGTTTCTTGCAATCCCCCGGCGATAAATCCGTACCGTGCATTGGTAAAAGCCGCTTCCGGATCTTCGCGGAGCAGTTTTTCGATGTATGTCCGCTCTTTGTCTCTTCGGGCGAATATCTCTTCGGAGCGGGGCAGAAGCTGTATTTCTTTTTCGACGGCGCTGTCTCCTTCGAGCAGTTTTATGCAGATATACCGGAGCGGCGCTTTCAATCCGGAGACCTCTTTCCCCATAAGTTCCTTTTCCATAGCGGCAATGGCTTTTTCTACCACCCTGCCGTAGGGGATTCTTAACTGATCGGGTTTTCCGGCGATCTTTCCCTCGTAAAGAGCGATTGCCGTATCAAGCAGTTTCGGGATACCTTCCCCTCTTTTTCCGACGGTGGGCACGATGGGAGCGCCGAGCATCGATCCCAGAGTTTCATAATCGAATGTGCGTCCGCTTTCCTGCAACTCGTCGTACATATTTAAGGCAATCACTATTGGGACTCCCAGGTCTATTAACTCGGTGGTGAGATAAAGGTTTCGCTCCGGCGCCGACGCCGATACTACATTCACGATCACATCGGGTTTTTCCTCCAATATGTGTTTCCTTACAAACAGCTCTTCGGGGGTGTATGCCGACAGCGAATAGGTTCCGGGAAGATCTACCAGTTTAACCCGGTATCCTGCATGTTTCATATACCCCTCTTTGGCATTGACGGTAACCCCGCCGTAATTCCCCACATGCTCGTGCGCTCCCGAGGCGAGGTTGAAGATCGATGTTTTTCCTGCATTGGGATTTCCTACCAGGGCAACCGTAATGGTACGGGAAGAATGATCAGCATAGCCGTTCCCTTCATAACCGGAATGATCTGCCGTCTCTATTACGGAATCTGCCTCATCTTCAGCGTCGGGGGCGTTATCGGGCGTTGTTCCGTAAAGGGTATCTCCTTTGAGCACCGATATTTCGATCATCACCGCCTCGCTCCGTCGCAATGAAACCTCGTACTCCATGATCCCATATTTGATGGGATCTTTTAATGGGGCGTTCAGTATGGATTTCACTTCCTCTCCGCGCACAAACCCCATTTCAAGGATGCGTTTCCTAAAAGCCCCGCTACCATTTACTTTTATGATGTATGCCTTTTGTCCGGTTTGTAGTTCTGAAAGACGCATAAAAAAATGATTTTCTTTTGGCTTGCAAAGATAACTCTTTTTGGCGATTTATTTATATTGTTTCTAAATAATTCAACTTTCGCATGCTTCCGTTTGAAGCGTATGATGAGGATAAACCGGGTTACAAAACGTTGTTGACCGAAAGGTTCGGTGAGATAGCGCTTCTAAAAGGCCGACAAAGTCAGGCGTTTATCTTCTATTTTATAGGATGATTTTTACCGTCCGGATGGCTGCGCAAGATACCGGAAATTCCGTAAACAAGGAATCCCTTGAAATGAGTATTTTTTTAAATATACTATAAAGTAGTAATATTGCTACTGCACAAGTTCAATTAATAAATGCAACCGGAGGTTGAAGTTGCAAATGAAATCGACTTGCCGACAGCATCGGGGAACTTGCCGACATGGGAAGCAACTTTCTCAGCAGCGTCGGGGGACTTGCCGACGTGGGAAGCAAGTCTCCCAACAGCGTCGGGGGACTTGCCGACATGAGAGGCAACCTTCTCAGCAGCGTCGGGGGACTTGTCTGCGCCTTAGGCAACCTTTTTTTCAACCGTTTTCAGTTTGGCCGACAGGCCGGTTGCATTTGTTGCTTGAATCTGTGGTCCCGTTTTCCAATGCCGTTTTTTCTTTGTATTTTTGCGGACGATATATGATTAGAGCCAGGCTAATTCTATCGCTTGACGGATGTGGCGGTTATGGATGGAATGTAATGGATAATGGGTAATGGGTAATGGGTAATGGGCGCTGCATACTGCGTGTTGCTGTCTCCGGAATAACGAATTGAGAATAATCAATATTATATAATTAAACGAGAGAATTTATGAATTACAGAATTGAGAAAGATACGCTGGGCGAAGTGCAAGTGCCGGCCGACAAGCTGTGGGGAGCGCAAACCGAGCGGTCGCGCAACAATTTTAAGATTGGAAGCCCCGCTTCCATGCCGTTGGAAATCATTTATGGATTTGCTTACCTGAAAAAAGGAGCGGCGTATGCCAACCATGAACTGGGCGTATTATCAAAGGAAAAACGCGATTACATCGCCCGTGTATGCGATGAGATTCTGGAAGGAAAACTCGACGGCCAGTTCCCGCTGGTTATCTGGCAAACCGGATCGGGAACGCAGAGTAACATGAACGTGAACGAAGTGATTGCCCACCGCGCCCATCAATTGGCCGGGAAAACGATTGGCGAAGGAGAAAAAACATTGCAACCCAACGATGATGTAAACAAGTCGCAGTCGTCTAACGATACCTTCCCCACCGGAATGCATATCGCCTGCTACAAAAAGATAGTGGAGGTCGCCTTGCCGGGTTTAAGGCAACTCCAAAAAGCCCTCGCCGCCAAATCGAAAGAAATGGAAGATGTGGTGAAGATCGGGCGGACACACCTTATGGACGCCACTCCCCTTACGCTGGGGCAGGAATTTAGCGGGTATGCCGCCCAATTGGAATATGGCGTACGGGCCATTGAAAACACATTGCCGCACCTGGCAGAACTCGCCCTGGGCGGCACGGCGGTGGGAACGGGGTTAAATACGCCCAAAAATTACGATGTAACCGTGGCGCGCTATATTGCCGAATTTACCGGGCATCCCTTTGTGACCGCAAAGAACAAATTTGAAGCGCTTGCCTCCCACGACGCCGTTGTGGAAACACACGGCGCATTGAAACAGGTAGCCGTATCGCTCAACAAGATAGCCAACGACGTCCGCCTGCTTGCGTCCGGCCCGAGAAGCGGGATCGGAGAGATAGTGATTCCCGCTAACGAGCCCGGCTCCTCCATTATGCCCGGCAAGGTGAATCCTACGCAATGCGAAGCGCTTACTATGGTCTGCGCCCAAGTGATCGGAAACGATATGGCAATTGCTGTGGGAGGTATGCAGGGACATTTTGAACTCAATGTCTTCAAACCGGTAATGGCGGCCAACTTCCTTCAGAGCGCACAACTCCTGGGCGACGCTGCCGTATCGTTCGATATTCACTGCGTATCGGGTATCGAACCCAACAAACCCCGTATCAAAGAATTGCTGAACAACTCATTGATGCTGGTAACCGCATTGAATACGAAGATCGGTTATTATAAAGCGGCCGAGATAGCCAACGCGGCGCACAAGAACGGAACTACGCTCAAGGAGGAAGCCGTCCGCCTGGGTTATGTCTCTGCGGAAGATTTCGACAAATGGGTGCGTCCCGAAGATATGATCAAGTCGCTGGATTGATATAGAGGGAGGCTTCTCTTGGGCAAGCCGAAAAAAAAGAGAGCGTGTTATAAGGTTTTTTCTTATAACGCGCTCTCCTGCATTAGAGGGCATCTCCCCCCCCTATATATTTGAGATGTCTGTCGCCGGATTATGCTTGTACGGTTTCGGCTCTTTTTTCTATTTTGGTTATTTTCAAACCGGGGTAATACACCGGCATAATTCGCGCTTTGTGGCGATACGGCTTCCGGGACGTATTCCAAAGAGATTAATATGCCGCCGTATCACCGGTTCGTTCGATAGTAGTCCACCGGTTCATTCGACAGCAGGCTATCGATTCATTCGATAGTAAGCTATCGGTTCGTTCGATAGCAGGGAATCAAACGCTCCCAATGCGCTTGGTTACCTAAACATCGCAGTTTCTGTTAGTCGTTTCATGATTTTTTGTGTTGAGATTTATAATAAACCTGCTTGCCCGACAAGGGACAAGCAGGCTGCAAAGAGTTGTGCGTCCCACTTTAGTTATTGAACATATTGCTTTGCTTTCATTGAATGATTATCACCGGATAACAATAAACTTAAACAACGGCGACGAACTACTGAATTGTCACTGGTTTTGTATAAATGTTCAAAGTTTCCTTTTCTTGTTCTGTTAATTTACTACTCGCATACGGACCTATACATAAAGGAAAGTCAACCGTTATCCGGCTGTTACTCCGCTGTTCCGGTACGGTTGTTGCCGACGGTGATCCACGGATTGATAGTACCTGTTACGGTTATGCCTGTGCGTTTCAGCGTTACCTCGTAAGTGTACTCGTTGCCCGCCTCGAATTTGGCGGCGGCGGCGGGAAGTTTCCAGGTGAAGGTATCGCTACCCACGGTAAACTCCACCGTTACTCCGTCAGCCGCATAGCTTCCCGGCAGGACGATGGCGTCATATTTCGAGCCGTTGGTAATTGTGCGTGGGGTTATGGCCGCCGGAGTATTTGCCGTACCCAACGAACCGTCTTCCGGTTTCAGCGTATTTTTGGTATTCATACCTTTGATTGTCACGCTCATTCCGGTAAGGGGCGCGCCGACGCTTGCGTCCGCCGTACAATTCATCACAATCTTCGAGAGCTTGTGCTTGAACTCAAGGGCTACATTGCCTGTGGAGGCTTTGCTGAAGTTCTTTGCGTTGTCAGACCACAGCAGGTCGATGGCGGCCTGTTTTGTTGCGTCCTGTGCGCCCGATACGTCCACACTGATATTGCCGGTAAGCGTGTTGCCTGTCTTCCACGGATAGTAAGCGATAAAGCTCACCGCCGAGCCGTCCATCGGGTAGTAGATTTCGTCGCCCGGCACGGCGGTAAACGCGGAAGTTCCCGCGGTCGTGTACTGTTTGTTCGCGGCGTTTTCGGCGATGGTTGTAGTGCCGTTGCCTACCATGAAGATACCGATGGCGTCGTTTGCCGCCCACGCATCACCCGCCGCGCGGGTTCCGGGTGCGCCGTTCTGCACGGCCTGACCCGCGATGCCTGCCGAGAAACATACCGCCTGCGGCGGGTTCGTTTCGTCCTGAATGTCGTCGTTCATGTTGCACGAAGTGAACATCGCGGCGTAGACAAGGGCAGCGCCCAGCACTAAAATTTTACCTTTTTTTACTGTTTCCATTTGTTTGTTACTTTTTGAAATTTAGAACTCATGTTTATTTATCTTGATTTTATCTTTCACTTTTAGTTTTTCACTTATAAATTCGACCGGCTGCGCCGGGTGCCTGCGAGCACTCCGAATTATTTTCCCGCTCAGGGCCGTTGAACCGACGCTGCGGAGCGAGGGTAGAGGGAGCTTGTTCTCTCTGCCGAGCCGCGAGGAGGAAAAGCCCTCCGTGCTTAACTAAGGGACGACCGCGACGCGGAACCCGAGGTCGATGCCAGCGTAGTTGGGATAGTTGTCGTTGCGGATCGCAGAGCGGCAGTTCTGGGCGAGGCTGCCCCAGCTGCCGCCGCGAAA
>JAISZV010000288.1 GCA_031284475.1 Proteiniphilum sp.
GCCACGATCAGATCCGGGTTATGCCTGTCGAGAACGGCAATGGCATAGGCTCCTACAACTTCTCCTAATGCCATCTGTACGGCGGTAAGCAGATCGATGCGATTCGTTTTCTTCATATATTCTATCAACTGCACCAGTACTTCCGTATCGGTTTGGCTTTGGAAAGTGTACCCCTCTTTCATCAACCCTTCTTTCAGAACGGCATAGTTTTCAATGATCCCGTTGTGAATGATGGCGATCTCTTCCGATTGGGAATAATGAGGGTGCGCATTATTTTGCGTCGGTTCTCCGTGAGTAGCCCAACGTGTATGTGCAATTCCGATTGTTCCCGCTACATCTTTTTGCTGCGCGAATTGCTCCAGGTCGTCTACTTTCCCTTTTGTCTTGTACACTTTGAGGCATTCTTTATCAATCAGAGCGACTCCGGCGCTGTCATATCCACGGTACTCGAGCCTGTGAAGTCCTTTCATTAAAATGGGATAAGCTTGTTTGCTACCGATATATCCGACTATTCCGCACATATATGATTAAGTTTTATATTTGATTTCAATGCTTGCAACGGCATAAACCAAGCTTGCTTGGATGATGTTTGTGAAAATGTTCCGGTTATTTTTAATAACGAAAATGCAAAAGTGCATTATCTTTCCGAGATATCAAAGAAAAAGGGAAGTTATTTCAAATATAACAAAAAAGAAGAGGTATTGCTTAATGTTATATGTTGATGACATGAAATTCGCATTAATACTATCTTTTTAACACTAAATGCAATAAATATAAAACAAAATGTTCGTTGAATAATCCGCAGGCGCACCTTCAGATTTTAGGGTGCAATGTTTTGAATGAAACGGATGAGATATTATCTTTGCAGTAACTATGTTCAAAAAGTATGGCAAAAAGAAAACTCTCTCAAATACAGATTGCATTTATCATTATCCTCTGGATTGTGCTGGTTGTCTATATCCTGTTATATGCAAAAATAACCCCGTTCACTATCATCTCCATACTGACGTCAGGGGCCATTGTTTTTATTCCTGTTTACAGAAATCTGAAAAAGTAGTTGTTTTTGTAACAGATTTAATAAAAGGGAATGAAATATTTTTGTTTTAGAAATTTATTCCTACCTTTGCATTTCAAAGTGCTTATTTATTAACAGTATTTAGTTGTGAGGTATTTCATGAAACGGGCGTCTAATTGATTAAATGCCGGGATCGTGATTATTGTGAGGCTTGTTCCGGTTTATTCCGATATACCGGGTTTTCCTTTTGTATACATGGGCGTAAAAAATAGTATTATCGTATGAAATCTTCAGAAGTTATTGATCTTCTAAAAAGGCGTTTTCCCAACGAGCCGGAATATCACCAGGCCGTGGAAGAAGTAGTGGAATCCATAGAGGGCGTGTATAACGAGCACCCCGAGTTTGAAAAAGCAAACCTGATTGAGCGGTTGGTTATCCCCGATAAGATTCATTCTTTCCGTGTTACATGGATTGATGATAAAGGGAATGTACAAACCAACATGGGTTACCGGATACAGCATAACAATGCCATTGGCCCGTATAAAGGGGGTATTCGTTTTCATGCTTCGGTATCGCCTTCTATCCTGAAGTTCCTTGCTTTTGAACAGACATTCAAAAATGCGCTTACCACGTTGCCGATGGGCGGGGCCAAAGGAGGTTCCGATTTTTCGCCGCACGGGAAGTCCGACGGGGAAGTGATGCGTTTCTGCCAGGCTTTTGTGGAAGGGTTATGGAAGGTTATCGGGCCCGATACCGATGTGCCTGCCGGAGATATAGGCGTAGGCGGTCGTGAAGTGGGGTATATGTTCGGCAAATACAAGAAATTGGCCGGGGAGTTCACCGGAACATTTACCGGCAAAGGGCGCGAATTTGGCGGCTCGCTCATTCGTCCCGAAGCAACCGGTTACGGTAATGTCTATTTCCTGCTGGAGATGCTGAAGACCGGAAATATCGATATCAAAGGAAAAAAATGCCTGGTTTCGGGATCGGGTAATGTGGCGCAATATACCTGCGAAAAACTGTTGGAATTGGGGGCTATCCCTGTAACCCTGTCGGATTCCGACGGTTATATCTATGATCCCGACGGTATCACCGGAGAAAAACTGCGCTTTGTGATGGAGTTGAAAAATCTCTATCGGGGACGTATCCGCGAATATGCGGAAGAGTATGGTTGTAAGTATGTTCCCGGAGCGCGTCCATGGAGGGAAAAAGCGGATATCGCTCTTCCTTCCGCTACCCAAAACGAGATCGACCGGGCGGACGCCGAAGCGCTCGTAAGGAACGGTGTGATCGCTGTTTCGGAAGGCGCCAATATGCCCAGTACTCCTGAGGCTATTGCGGTGTTCCATGCCAATAAAATATTGTATGCTCCGGGTAAGGCTGCCAATGCCGGGGGAGTGTCGGTTTCGGGATTGGAAATGACGCAAAACTCCGAACGTTATAGTTGGCCGGCAGAGCAGGTCGATGAAAAACTGAAGTGGATCATGGCCAATATCCATGAGAATTGCGTGAAATACGGCGCCGAAAGCAACGGTTACATTAACTACGTGAAAGGAGCCAATATCGCCGGTTTCATGAAAGTAGCCAAAGCGATGATGAGCCAGGGTATTCTGTAATATACATACTTTGTTATAGAAGAAATGAACTGACCCCCGAAAGTTGTACAAAAAACTTTTGGGGGTCATTGCAAAGCGGTTTTTGCCGCTTTCTTTGTGTCTACCGGCGAACGGCAGAAGACACAAATTGGCGGAAAGGATTACTGGCTACCATTCAATTGCATACTCTTCATCTTCTATTAATGTATTTATATTGCGTTGCAGCGACATTGTGCCTCTAACCGAATAGCGGGTCGTATAACCGGGCAATTCCAGTGCATCTTCAAAGGAGTATTGCATACTGACCGTAACAGTTCTTCTTAACAGGGTAGGGCGGGCAGAATCCATAATATTTACTATTTCATAAGTAGGCTGACCGGTTACCTGCAGTTTGAGTATGTCGGGATATTCGGCTTCAAGGGACACTGTTCCGGTACTATCAGTTTCAGTATTAAAAGTTGCTATGACTTTAAAATATTTACGGTCTTTCCTTTCTTCTTTTGTTACTCCGGCATAGAAGAATATTGAATTTTCGTCCACGACATGCGTTGTACGTGTATCTACAATGATCGGTTGATTACTATTTTCCGTATAAACCGATAAATTTGTAGTGCCGTAAGTTCCCGAATAATCATTGAAAGGAGTCACCCACAACAATGCATTATTGTAATCCTTGCGAGGATGAGATTGATAATTATAAGAAGGATTATCTTCAATGACAAGGGGAAGCACCCACTGGTCTACAAGGTCCAGGTCTTTTAACTTGAAATGGACGTCTAAAAGGCCGGATTGTTTACCCGCGGGGATGTGTACCACAGGGTCGGGAATCTCATAAAATGTTTTGTCCAGTAACCGGTAATACAAATCTGTGCGGCTGTAATAATGTTCTCTATTATATATATCCAACGTGTCAGGGTCTAATACTATATGGACGTCCCTGTCTTTGCTATTGGTTGTTGTACCGGAAATAGTGACGGGTAATTGATAACGGGTCGTTTCGTTTCCCTTGTATTTCACCCTGATGCGGGTTATGGTACCGCCCGCCGGCGCTTTCAA
>JAISZV010000321.1 GCA_031284475.1 Proteiniphilum sp.
AGCAAGTATTTGAGATGGTCGTAAAAAGTAACGTTTTGGGCATAAGTAGTTAACATGATGCCGTAAGAATCGCAGGCAGAAGATTTGACCGTGAAATTAAATTCCATATTTTGGGACAATCCGTCGAAAACCGCTCCTTGCCAACTATACTTGTCCGTGGTGCAGGAGAAGACTTCATTTTGCTGTTTCCATATTCCGCCGTGCGTAGGCCATCCATAGGAAGTATTGGGCTGATCGACAATGGAGGCGGGTATTTTTTGCCTTCTCAAACTTGCCAGCAAATCGGAAGCATAGAAAAGGCGCAATTGCCCTTTGTGATTGACGCCCAAATCTTTAGGCAAGGCGAGAACAGAGGAACCGTTGTTGGAATCGGTGTACATGACCCGCCGTTTACCTTTATATTCAACGCTTCGCGTACATATTCCACTGTTCACTGAGCCGCCCATGATAACATTGTCCGACAAATCTTCCACAAAAGGGCCTTCGGGAGTAGCAGCTTTGGCATACAATTGGGCGCGAAAAATATAGGGATCGGAAGAGGAGCTTACTCCACCGTTATCTTTGCCGGAAGATAATGTCATATACCACTGGTTTTGATATTCAAAAACATCTATCATTTCGGGCATATTTACTCCTGTCGGATAATAAACAATGCCTTTCTGTTCCCAGCGAATCATATCGGTTGAATAGGCAATACCAATGACGGCTGTTGGTGTATTCAAATCCTTGCGGTCGGCAGAAGAAACAAAATAGCCGTAATAGCCCGAACCTTTTTTATCCTTGATTACCAGCATATCCCGGCAATCGACCTTGTATCCCCAAAGCGGATGGTTACTGCCGGTCCCTTCGGCATTGAACGTGATAAACCAGCGCCCGTTGGGTTCCAAAACGGGATTGCCTTCATAAATCGTCCAATGGTATAAATCGTCCGAAATAGCCAAACCGATTCGTTCCATCGCCCATTTGCGCATCGTATAATACATATAATATTTCCCGTTGTGTTCGACGGTAGAACCGCTAAAACGGAAATCGACGTCATTGTCATAAACGCGGTTATAGAGCGAGAGCACTTCCGGTTTTTCCGTCCACCGCAGTAAATCGCCCGAGACGGCATGTCCGTATCCCCGCAGATTCTGGTCTTTTGGGTAGGCAATAATTTTAAGCCCCTGCATGTGAAAAAGATGAATGCTATCGCCCTTGACTATCGTCCAGTTATCCCAAACCAAATAATTCGTTGGTTGATATCGGAGCATATTTGCCGAAGCGCCCGGTTGATTTCCCGGATCGCTGTCGCCCGGAGTATCGGGGTTTTCCGGTACGGTAGGATTGTATTCCGGTATTTCAATCTTGTCGCCACAGGCGAATACGGTCATCAAAAGCAAGACCGATATAAGTAATGAGTGGAGTTTCATGATTCTCTTTTTGTTTGTAATGTATGGCTGATTTCTTCTATGGTTTTACCTTTTGTTTCGGGAAAATACTTCCATGCCGTAAAGAGCTGGATAATCATCATTATTCCGAAAAATGTGAAAATATATGCTGCCCCGTTGGCATAAGTCGATGATATGACGGGAAAGAAGAATGTGATTAAGGCAGCAAAAAACCAGTGCGTAAAACTGCCGAACGACTGTCCGTTGCCTCTTACGCCGGTAGGGAATACTTCCGAAATCAATATCCAGATTACCGTACCGGTTGATGCGGCAAAAAACAGGATGTATCCAACTAAAAAAACCAACAGCAAACCGGACGGACTGTGCATAAAAAAGAGAATTGCCACTGGGAATAGACAGAGCGCCATACCGGCTGAACCGATTATCAACAATGTCCGGCGTCCGACCTTATCAACTATCATCAGCCCCAGTAAAGTGAATAAAGCATTGGTAATGCCGATGATTACCGGATGGAAAAACGCCGTCGATTCCGGCAAACCCGACAATTCAAAAATGCGGGGAGCAAAATACAGTATAGCGTTGATTCCCGAAAATTGGTTGAACATGGCAACTAAAAATGCTATCATGATTGATTTGGTATAAATCCTCGAAAAGAGTCGTCCATCTTTTTCGTTTAGATTTTTCGTTATTTCGGCTATTTCCTGTTTAATATCGCCGGTTCTGATTTTTTCAAGAATCGATGCGGCTTTTTCTTTCCGTCCGGCTTTAATCAGGAAGCGGGGACTTTCCGGAACAAAGAACAGTCCGATGAAGAAAAGCGCAGAGGGCAGCGCCAGCACAGCCAGCATATATCGCCAGGCATTTTCACCCGAATTACGCAATAGATAATTGGAAACAAACGCCATCAGAATACCGATTATTACATTTAACTGGAAAGAAGCAGTGGCTTTTCCCCGCACATGGGCCGGCGCAATTTCGGAAATATACATCGGTGCAACCACTGACGAGGCGCCTACCGCTATTCCTCCCAGAAAACGGAAAAGAATAAACAGAACGATATTGGGAGCCAAAGCCGTTCCTGCAGCCGACAGTAAATATCCCGCTGCAATGATGAACAATAACGGACGACGTCCGTACCGGTCTGCCGGCTTGCCTGCAAATATGGCTCCAATGATGGTTCCTATTAGTGCCGATGAAATGGCAAAACCGTGAACCCATGCGGATAAATCGAATAATTGCTGAATGGATTTTTCAACGCCGGAAATCACTGCCGTATCAAAACCGAACAGGAATCCACCCAGCGCTACAATCAATGACCAGATATAAATGCGTGTTGTTGTATTCATTACAAGAATGTTTGTTAAATTAATAGGGATTTGTCGCCGACATTTCCCATGTTGTAATATTCTTTACCTCTACTGGTTCGCTGCCGGAAAAAATAATGATTTCCTCGCTTTCCGGCAATTCAGGGTAAACCACCTGCGTAACGCATTGGCGTCCGTTGGCAAAAACTTCAATCACCGATCGGTCGATAAATAGGTCTAATTTCAGCTTTTCTCCCTTGTCGAGTTTGAAAGGCGCCCGTTGT
>JAISZV010000332.1 GCA_031284475.1 Proteiniphilum sp.
AATTGGCTCTCTTGAATCGATTGGTATCCGCTTATTTAGATATAGCCGAGATCAATGCCATACAGCAGAAACCCATGTATATGAAAGATTGGATAGAAGTGCTGGACGGATTCATTACCATGAGCCGGCAGGAAGTATTAACCCATGCAGGAAAAATCTCCGCGGAGTTGGCTCAGGAGAAAGCGTTGGAGGAATACGATGCTTATAAACAGAAAAGCATTGACGAACTTTCAGCGGTAGAAAAACAATTTATCGCAAGTATTGAGCAGGCAAAGGAACAACTGAAAGCGCTTGGTAAAAGGGAAAATAGCAAGAAATCGTAAACTCAGAAAATAACGATTCATTAGATAGCGGTTATGTGTAGTTTTATCTTTGTCTCAAGCTAATCAACCTGCTCAAAGCGGAGCGAATCGGAGAAGTTAGCCCGTTACTTATCCGTTACCTATTCTGAATTTACTCACTTAGGGTTTAATTCCCCGCCGCTTGCGGCGAGAGGTGAAATTATTCTTCTATGATACCTCGTCAGCTCTGCTGCGAGGTAGTTTATTTGTTGATCTTTTGATTCAGAATAAAATAATTGAAAAGCATAGGTTCGTTTCCAAACCGTTACCTGTTCGGTTTCTCGCTCTTGCAACGTGTTTATTTTTAAGTTGAGAGACAAAGTTCCGTGTCTTGTAACATGAATAACTCGGCGCTGTACAGGCCGTGCGCTCAAAATCCTTTTCAACAAACAAACCCGATTTTGTTTGACCGTGTATAAAAGAAATCGGTTGATAAATTTTACCTTTGCAGTCGTAAAGCGAGACAGATGACAAGAAAGAGAAAACAGCTTCCCTTATTGGAAAAAGTACTTATTACCGATGTGGCAGCCGAGGGTAAAGCGATTGCCAAAGTGGACGGCATGGCCGTCTTCGTGCCTTTTGCAGTGCCCGGCGACGTGGCGGATATTCAGTTGACGCGGAAAAAGAATAGCTTTGCCGAAGGCCGGGTGACGCGCTTTGAAAAGTTTTCGGAAAACAGGACGGAGCCGTTTTGCAGTCATTTCGGCGTGTGCGGCGGCTGTAAGTGGCAGATGTTGCCTTATGAAGAGCAGTTGAAGCAGAAACAGCGTCAGGTGGCCGATAACCTGGAGCGGATAGGGAAAATAGACCTGCCCGGATTCAATCCCATTCTGGGCGCGCCCCGGACTACTTTTTACCGGAATAAACTGGAATTTACCTTTTCCAACAAAAAGTGGCTGACAGAGGCGCAGATTGCCGGCGGTGAAACATTCGACAATATGAACGCCCTGGGGTTTCATATTCCCGCTATGTTCGACAAGGTGTTGGATATTGATAAATGCTGGCTGCAGAACGATCTTTCCAATCAGATCAGAAATGCAGTCCGTGAATTTTGCCTGAAAAACGACTATTCTTTTTTCGATCTTCGTAACCAAAACGGACTGATGCGTACGCTTATCATCCGCAACAGTTCTATCGGCGAATGGATGGTGATCGTGGTCTTTTATGAGGACGAGCCGGAGAAAAGAGAGAATCTGATGAATTTTATCGCCGGAGAATTTCCGCAAATCACCTCGCTCCTCTATATCATCAACCAAAAAGCCAACGATACGATCACCGACCAGGAGGTGATCGCCTGGCGCGGCCGCGATCATATCTACGAGGAGATGGACGGGTTGAAATTCAAGATCGGGCCTAAATCGTTTTTCCAGACCAATAGCGAACAGGCTTATAATCTTTATAAAGTGGTCTGTGATTTTGCACGGTTGTCGGGCAGGGAAACAGTCTATGACCTCTACACCGGCGCAGGAAGCATTGCCAATTTCGTAGCGCGGAACGCAAAAAAGGTGGTGGGAATAGAGTATGTTCCCGAAGCTATTCTCGATGCACGCGAGAACTCCCGCCTGAACGGAATAGATAATACGCTCTTTTTTGCCGGAGATATGAAAGATGTGCTCACCGCCGGTTTTATTTCCGAACACGGACGCCCTGATGTGATCATTACCGACCCGCCCCGCGCCGGAATGCATAACGATGTGATCGACGCGATCCTTCCGGCAGAGCCGGAGCGAATTGTGTATGTGAGTTGTAATCCCGCTACGCAGGCCCGCGACCTGTGCCCGCTCAACGCCGGATACAAGGTAACGCGTATACAGCCGGTAGATATGTTTCCGCACACGCATCACGTGGAGAATGTGGTGTTGTTGGAAAGAAGATAGGTTAACGGTTAATGGTTAATGGTTAATGGTTTCGCGGCTTAACTAACAGCTTACCGGCTTAACGGTTTACCTGCTTCGCGGTTCAACTAACGGTTTACCGGCTTACCTGCTTACCGCTTCTACTTTATATCCTTGTTTTCGTAACCCTTCAATCAGTCCGTCGTTGCCCGGAAGATGCAGGCATCCCACGGCAATAAAAGAGGACTTTTCGCTCATGATAGACGGCAGTTTTTCCAGCCATTTTCTGTTACGGTCGCCGTTCATTGCATTTTGTTCCTCTTCCGTAGAGGGGCAGGGATCGTCCGGCGTTTCTTTCTTATATAATTTATGCAGGGCCTGGATGTCCTGTGCATGATAAGCTACCTGTAATTCGTCCATCTGTTCCTTCAACAGTTCCGGATGTTTCACCATGCAGATCAGCAATTCGGCCTGACGTTCCGGCGTCTGTAAATTCAGCAGTACGTCTATCTGGTCTTCGGTCGTCTCCAGGCCCGTTACAGGACGCGAACGCTTCTGCGCCTCCTCCTGGAAATACTGGTCGAGGCTCTTTGCCGAGGCAACGGAAGGATAATATTGCTGGTAGAGAGAGATAGAGATCAGATTAGACAGCATTGCCGGTTTAAGTTGTCCCAGCTGGTCGAGGCCGACCCCTATTACCGTGCGGAGCATACCGTCCAGCAACGCCGCATCCTCCGGAGAAAGCAGGGTTTCGTATGTTACTCCCTGAGGCAGGATGGCTTGGCCCATGATCTTCATCTGCATTTCCGTCATATTACTCATATCGAGCTCGCCTACTGCCTGTTCCGTCTCGTCGAAAGCAGACTCGATTCCGGGGATGCTATCCAGAAAAGAGACAGGAACAAGATGATGTGTACCGAAAAGATACGAAGGTTTCCGTAGTCCGTTTCCTGATATTTTCCACAACAGGGAGTTCCCTTTTTCATTGGATGCGCCGGTGGAGCAGGAGAGCAATAAAAATACCGCCGTTACGACGAAAAAAACTTTTTTGTAGTTCATACGATTATTTTAGTTTTCTTTGTGGTGTAGCCCAGACCCATGAAATCGAACAAAAACCAGAAGATCGTAAAAGAAGGAATCACATCGGTAAACGGCAACAACTCTTCAATGAAAGTGACTAATGAGGTGTACTTTCCCCTTCTCTCTCCGAACATTTTATAACTGATAGAGGCGGCTATGGGCGCCCAAGCGACGTCCAGCAGCGGGCCGACAACCGGAATTACCGCCGGCAGCATTCCAACGGCGTCCAGCAATACGCACTTGATCAGTTTCTTGTATTTATTGTCCATAAGTTTGTTTTGCGCTTTGGGCATAAAAGTAAATAAAACTCCTGAGGTTGAGCCTTTTTTATACAATTATAACTATTTATTTCCCCTAAAGCCAGCTATGCGCAGCGCAAGCAAACCCGGCTCTACACACTTCAAAAATCAGCCTTACTTCGGGAAATTAAATTAATTACTATCTTTGCAGTTGGATTTTGTCCGTGGTTATAAAGATGCTTCCGGTATTTTTTGAGCAGGGGCTTGTTCTTTAAATTATTTCAGATGAACCTTTTAAGAGAGAAAATGATGAAATATGATGCTCCGCAGCGTGCAAAGGCGGCGGGCATCTACCCCTATTTCCGGGCTATCGAAAGCGACCAGGATACGGAGGTAGTCATCAACGGGAAAAAAGTGTTGATGTTCGGCTCTAATGCCTATCTGGGGTTGACCAATCATCCGAAGGTAAAAGAGGCGGCCGTTGCCGCTACCCAAAAATACGGTACCGGGATGGCCGGTTCCCGCTTCCTGAACGGGACGCTCGATATTCACCTGGAGTTGGAGCGAAAACTCGCCAACTTTATGAATAAGGATGAGGCCGTTGTTTTCTCTACCGGCTTCACCGTCAATGAAGGCGTACTGGGATGCATAACGGGAAGGGATGATTTTATAATCTGGGACGAAAGAGACCATGCTTCCATTATAGAAGGCCTTCGTACTTCCTTTTCAACGAAATTTAAGTTCCGCCACAACGATATGGGGCATTTGGAAAAGCAGTTGAAGCGTTGCCATCAGGGGAAGGTAAAGCTGATTGTTGTAGACGGCGTTTTCAGCATGGAGGGCGATCTGGCCGATTTGCCCGAAATTGTGAAACTGGCGAAGAAATATAACGCCAATATTATGGTCGATGAAGCCCACAGCCTGGGAGTCCTCGGCCGGAAATACAGCGGGCGCGGCGTATGCGATCATTTCGGAGTGCTCAACGATGTGGATCTGGTGATGGGCACTTTCAGCAAATCGCTCGCATCCATCGGCGGTTTTGTGGCCGGCGATTATCCTGTTATAAATTATCTGCGTCATAACGCGCGCACAAATATATTCAGCGCAAGTATCACCCCCGGCGCTACCGCTGCCGCGTCGGCCGCGTTGGATATATTGAAGTCGGAACCCGAACGGGTGAAAACATTATGGGAACTGACATATTACGCAATTAACCAATTCAAAGAAAGAGGTTTTGAACTGGGACCTACCGCAACGCCCATTCTGCCGCTCTATGTGCGCGACAACGACAAGACTTTTCTTGTCACCAAACTCCTGTTTGAAGAAGGCGTCTTTGTTAATCCGGTGGTTTCTCCGGGAGTCTCTCCGGGCGATACGCTCATTCGTTACTCACTGATGGCAACGCATACCAAAGAGCAAATAGATTATTCTATCGAGCACATCGCCAAAGTATTTAAAAAGTTACAAATCTTGCCGTAGGAGGGTTTGGAGTTCCTCTTTACGAGGGTTGTGCGCCCGCCGTTTGGGCGGATTAATACGGGCTATCATTAAAATTAACATCCTCAATAGGATTAATTTGCGAAAAACATCTACTTTTGTATGCAATAAAAAATAAAGGTAAAAGTTTATGTCATTTATTGCAGATAAAGTTATTATGGAAGGGTTGACTTTCGACGACCTTCTTTTAGTTCCCGCCTACTCAGAGGTTCTTCCCCGCAACGTAGATCTCACTACGCGTTTTTCCAGAAATATATCGCTCAATATTCCTATGGCGTCGGCTGCTATGGATACGGTAACCGAAACTACGATGGCCATCGCCATTGCCCGTGAGGGGGGCATCGGCGTAATCCATAAGAATATGAGCATCCAGGAGCAGGCCAAACAGGTGCGCGCGGTAAAACGTGCGGAAAACGGTATGATACTGAATCCGATCAGTATCACGCCCGACAGGAAAGTGTCGGACGCTTTGGCCATGATGTCGGAGTTCAAGATCGGGGGAATCCCCGTAGTGGACAGGGACAATAAACTCGTAGGCATCGTAACCAACCGCGACCTCCGCTTCGAGAAGTCGATGGAGAAGCAGATAAGCGAGGTGATGACAAAGGAAAATCTGGTCACTACCCGCCAGACGGCCAATCTGGAAGACGCGGCCGAGATTCTTCAGCAATACAAGATTGAAAAACTGCCCGTAGTCGATTCCAATAATAAGTTGATAGGGCTGATCACTTATAAAGATATTACAAAAGCGAAGGATAAACCGTTTGCCTGTAAAGATGAACAGGGGCGGCTGCGCGTTGCCGCCGGAATAGGCGTAACGCATGATTCCGTTGAGCGGGCGACGGCCCTTATCGAAGCGGGCGTAGACGCTATTGTGATTGATACCGCGCACGGCCATTCCAAAGGGGTGGCGGATATGCTTAGGTTAGTAAAGAGGACTTTCCCCGAAATTGACGTGGTGGTGGGTAATATTGCTACGGGCGACTCCGCCAGGTTCCTGGCCGCCGCCGGCGCCGACGCGGTGAAGGTGGGAATAGGCCCCGGATCGATCTGTACCACCCGCGTAATTGCCGGCGTGGGCGTGCCCCAACTGTCGGCCATCTATGAAGTGGCCGTGGCGCTGAAAGGAACCGGCGTTCCCTTGATTGCCGACGGCGGATTACGCTATTCGGGGGATATTGTGAAAGCGTTGGCCGCAGGGGGAGCGTCGGTAATGATGGGCTCATTGCTTGCCGGTACGGAAGAGTCGCCGGGCGAGACCATTATTTTCAACGGCCGTAAATTCAAATCTTACCGTGGAATGGGATCGCTCTCCGCAATGCAGCAAGGCTCAAAAGACCGTTATTTCCAGGATGTGGAAGACGACGTAAAGAAACTTGTACCCGAAGGAATTGAAGCGCGCGTACCCTTCAAAGGAACATTGCAGGAGGTGGTTTACCAGATGGTGGGCGGCCTTCGTTCCGGGATGGGTTACTGCGGGGCAGAGAATATCGAAAAACTGCATGACGCTAAATTTACCCGTATTTCCGTTGCCGGATATGCCGAAAGCCATCCCCACGGGGTAATGATCACGCGCGAAGCGCCGAATTACAGTAAGGGAACCGAATAATCGCCCCTTGTTGCCGGCGATGGCAAGTACCATTTCGCCGTTTCATTACTACATTATCTTATCGACACATTTGATACGAACGTTCGTCTGTTATTAACCCGAACGTTCGTCTGCTATTAACCCGAACGTGAATATAATGCGTTCTCAACCCAATTTCCGCCGGATTTGAGAGATTAATCAAAAAAAAATGTTGTACCTCTGCAACGTTTTGCGTTCAACAAGCGTCATTATGATAAACAGGGAAATTTTATGTCGGAGCAACGGTTAATATTTGCTTGTAAGCAGGGAAAATTATGGGC
>JAISZV010000112.1 GCA_031284475.1 Proteiniphilum sp.
GAAGCAACTGCTTCCCATTTTTGATAAACCGATGGTCTATTATCCCATTTCCGCGCTTATGCTGGCGGGGATCAGGGATATTCTTATTATCTCCACTCCGCTCGATCTGCCGGGATTTCAACGCCTGCTTGGGGACGGCTCCGACTATGGCGTGCGGTTCGCTTATGCCGAACAACCGTCTCCCGACGGACTGGCGCAGGCTTTTATTATCGGCGAGGAGTTTATCGGGACTGACGCCGTATGCTTAGTATTGGGCGATAATGTTTTCTACGGGCGCGGATTTTCCGCTATGCTGCGCAAGGCGTTGCAGGATGCGGAGAAAGAGGCCACGGCCACCATATTCGGTTACTATGTAAATAATCCGGAACGCTATGGCGTGGCGGAACTGGGTCAGGAAGGCAAGGTGATAAGCATCGAAGAGAAGCCGTTAGAACCCAAATCGAACTGGGCGGTTACGGGGCTCTATTTTTATCCTAACCGGGTGGTAGAGATCGCGAAACAGGTCAAACCCTCGGCGCGCGGGGAATTGGAGATCACCTCCGTCAATCAGGCTTTCCTGAGCGAAAAGCGGCTGCAAATGCAACTCTTCGGACGAGGATTCGCCTGGCTCGATACCGGCACCCATGATTCCCTTTCGGAAGCGTCCACTTTTATTGAAGTGCTGGAGAAGCGGCAGGGGTTGAAAATATCCTGCCTCGAAGAGATCTCCTGGCGGAACGGTTGGATTACCGACGAGCGGTTGAGGGAAATCGGAATGTCGATGAAGAACAACCCGTACGGGCAATACCTGCTCGGATTGGTATAGGAGGAAGGAAAAATCTTATATAATACCTAAAATCTTATTCGATATAAACGCTAAACTTTACAATAAATATTCAAAAGCGCCCCGGATGGGGAGGAAATAGTTATAATCATGGCAAAGAAAAATATTTTGATCACCGGCGGCGCCGGCTTTATCGGTTCACATGTAGTACGGCTGTTCGTCAATCAATATCCCGGTTATCAGATCATCAACCTTGATAACCTGACATACGCAGGGAACCTCTCTAACCTGAAAGATATAGAAGGAAAACCCAATTACCGGTTTCTGAAAGCGGATATATGCGATTTTGAAAAGGTGAAAGAGATTTTCACTGCTTTTGAAATTACCGGTGTGATTCATTTGGCCGCCGAAAGTCATGTAGACCGGTCGATTACCGACCCCTTTTCCTTTGCAAGGACGAACGTGCTGGGCGCCCTTAGCCTTTTGCAGGCGGCAAAAGAGAGTTGGCAGGGCGCATACGACGGTAAACTTTTTTATCATATCTCTACCGATGAGGTGTACGGAGCGCTCGGTTTCGACGGCGCCCTTTTCACGGAAGAAACCCGCTATAATCCGCACAGCCCTTATTCCGCGTCAAAGGCTTCGTCCGATCATTTTGTCAGGGCATATCACGACACTTACGGCTTGCCCGCCCTTATTTCCAATTGCTCCAATAATTACGGGCCTAACCAGTTCCCTGAGAAACTGATCCCGCTGTTCATTCACAATATCCGGCAGAATAAACCGCTACCTGTGTATGGAAAAGGAGAAAACGTGAGGGATTGGCTCTATGTAGAGGATCATGCGCGCGCCATCGACCTGATTTTTCACAAGGGACGGGTAGGAGATACCTATAACATAGGCGGTTTCAACGAATGGAAGAATATCGATCTGATCCGGGTGATCATCAAAACGGTAGACCGTCTGCTGGGACGGGAGGAAGGTGCGTCGGAAAAACTGATCACCTATGTCGCCGACCGGGCGGGGCACGACTTGCGTTACGCCATCGACGCATCCAAGATCAGGAATGAACTCGGATGGGAACCCTCTCTCCGGTTTGAGGAGGGTATCGAAAAAACCGTCCGGTGGTACATTGATAACCAGAACTGGCTCGACGATATTGCCGCCGGCGCTTGCAAAAAATAATTAACGGATCAATCCCTTTAAACCGTGCTTCACGCGAAGAAACGTATCTTCATACATCTTCGGGATAATGCTCCTCAAGGAACATTCAACAACGACGGTCGCGAAGAAACATACCATTCATACATCTTCTCTACGCCCTCTTCAATCTCTACGGTATGGCGCCATCCCAGCGCGTTCAGTTTAGAAACGTCGGTCAGTTTCCGCATAGCGCCGTCGGGTTTCGATGCATCAAAAACGATCTCCCCTGTGTAGCCTGCGGTCTTTTTGATGAGCGTTGCCAGGCCACGGATGCTGATCTCTTTTCCCGTGCCGATATTGATATGGCAATTCCGTATCTCCCCGGTTTTATCCTTTGCCGAATCGGTAAAATCCACGTTTTCCATAATATAAACAGAAGCGTCGGCCATATCTTCGCTCCAGAGAAATTCCCGCAACGGCTTCCCGCTTCCCCATAATTCGACCCGCTCCTTGCCTATGCCGTACTTATGGAGCCTGCTTTCCATCTCTTGCTGCGTAGCGCTACCGGAAACTCCCTCCACCGGGCGCAGGGAGAGGTCTTGCCTCACGGTCTCCCAGTCATCGTTCATCAACGCTTTTGCCAGATGAATCTTGCGGATCATGGCGGGCAGCACATGACTCTTTTCGAGGTCGAAGTTGTCGTTCGGGCCGTACAGGTTGGTGGGCATCACCGCTATATAATTGGTGCCGTACTGTATGTTGAAGCTCTCGCACATCTTCAGTCCCGCAATCTTGGCGATGGCGTAGGGTTCGTTGGTATATTCCAGCGGGCCGGTGAGCAATGCATCTTCGGCCATAGGCTGCGGCGCTTCGCGGGGATAAATGCAGGTGCTGCCCAGGAAGAGCAGTTTCTTCACATTGTGGCGGAAACTCTCGCCGATAACATTATTCTGTATTTGCAGGTTACGGTAGATAAAATCGGCCCGGTAGGTGTTGTTGGCAATAATCCCTCCCACGTGCGCAGCCGCAAGAATAACAACCTCCGGCTTCTCTTTATCAAAAAAGGACTTTACGTCCGCTGCATCCTGTAAATCCAGTTCGCCGTGCGATCTGCCTGTAAGGTTGGTATATCCTTTCGATGCTAAGTTTCGCCAAATGGCCGATCCCACCAGTCCGCGATGGCCGGCGACATATATCTTGCTGTTTTTATCCATGACCGGTTTCTTTCATTTCATATCATTTTTCACCATCCGTCTTACCAGTTCTTCAAATGGCGTTTTGCGCGGATTCCAGCCCAACAGCGTTTTGGCTTTGGTGGGATCTCCCAGCAGCAACTCGACCTCCGCGGGACGGAAATATTTAGGATCTACTTCCACCAATATATTCCCCGTAGCCGTGTCGATTCCTTTTTCGGCGATTCCTTCTCCTTCCCATCGCAGCGTTATTCCCGCTTCGGCGAAGGCAAGCGTACAAAATTCCCGCACGCTGTGCATCTCCCCCGTGGCAATCACGAAGTCCTCCGGCGTTTCGTGTTGCAGCATCAGCCACATACATTCCACGTAGTCGGGTGCATAACCCCAGTCGCGTTTTGCGTTCAGGTTTCCGATGTACAACTTATCCTGGAGACCTTGTGCGATGCGGGCGGCCGCCAGCGAAATTTTCCGGGTGACAAACGTTTCGCCTCTTCGTTCGCTCTCGTGATTGAACAAAATGCCGTTCACCGCAAACATACCGTACGATTCCCGGTAATTCTTTGTGATCCAGTATCCATACAGTTTTGCTACCCCGTAGGGGCTGCGCGGGTAGAACGGCGTAGTCTCTTTCTGAGGCACTTCCTGTACCAGTCCGTACAGCTCTGAGGTAGACGCCTGGTAAATGCGGGTTGTTTTCTCCAAACCCAATATCCTCACGGCTTCCAGTAAGCGGAGGGTTCCTACCGCGTCGGTTTCCGCCGTGTATTCGGGTACGTCGAAACTCACCTTCACATGGCTTTGTGCGGCCAGGTTATAGATTTCGTCGGGTTGGATGTGCTGGATGATGCGGATAAGCGAACTGGAGTCGGTCATATCGGCATAATGCAGGTTGATAAGCCGTTTCCGTTTCATATCGCGGATCCACTCATCAAAGTAAAGATGTTCTATCCGGCCGGTATTGAAAGAGGATGAACGCCTCAGGGCGCCATGTACTTCGTATCCTTTTTCCAGAAGCAACTCGGCAAGGTACGACCCGTCTTGGCCGGTAATTCCGGTGACCAGCGCTTTCTTCATATACAACCTAATTTAAATTGATATTATATGCCACGCTGATACCCGGCGTAAAGAAACTTTTTTTGAGGATGGCGCTCTTTTTATTTCCGAATCCCATATCGCAATATATAGAAAAGTTGAATTGTTGTACGGCATAACCGGCAATGGGGGAGAAGGCAAATCCGGCGTAACTGGCTCCGAACACTGCCCCGATACGCGGTTCTACGAAAAATCCTTCGGCGACGCCCTGTTGGGTGAAACGATAGCCTGCCAACGGCATGATGTAGTTGAACGCGTCACCGGCGTCATTCATGATGCTGGAAAGAATTTTACCTTCCCCATAGGGATTATTGAAAACTTTTACACTTAAAGATATGTAATTGTTGGGATTCAGAGAGAGAAGATTGTCCTGAGTGAGCCAGCCGATGGCGCCGCCCAGACCAAATTTCTTGTCTTGGCCTGCGTTTGCCACTAAACCGGCGTCGACCGAAACATGAATGTAGTTGGATTCCTGTGCCTCAGCCGACTGTATAGTCAGTGCGGCAAGCAGAATAACGATAAAAATTGTTCGTTTCATTTTTTGATGATTCAGAGGGGTGATTAATAGAATTATGATTGCTCCGATTAAGAATGCAAAGATAGTGAGTTAATTCTGTTTTGGCTTCATTTCATACCGTAAAAATATAGTCATATAGATATTATCAATTTTTTATCCTGATTTCCGGAATATAGTATGCGCCTCGGAAAAACTCAGGCAAACTTGCTCTTTCTCCCGGTTTTCACTATATTTGCGCCCAATTCTTTTCTTTTAAAAAATTATTCGAATGAACCAGGACGGGCAGATCGCAGAGATCATAGAGAGAGAGCGTGAGCGGCAGTTGAAAGGTATTGAACTGATTGCTTCCGAGAATTTTGTAAGTGAACAGGTGATGCGGGCGATGGGGTCTGTGTTGACCAATAAGTATGCCGAAGGTTATCCCGGTAAACGCTATTACGGCGGGTGCGAAGTGGTGGATATGAGTGAACAATTGGCCATTGACCGGCTAAAGGAATTGTTCGGCGCCGAATGGGCGAATGTGCAACCACATTCCGGCGCACAGGCCAATGCCGCGGTATTTCTGGCCTGTTTGAAAGCGGGTGATAAATTTCTCGGATTGAACCTGTCGCACGGCGGCCACCTGACGCATGGCTCGCCGGTTAATTTATCGGGACTGATGTTCCGACCGGTAGAATACAATGTACGCGAAGACAATCAGCAGATCGATTATGACCAATTGGAAGAGGTTGCCCGTAAGGAAAAGCCCAAACTGATTGTAGCCGGGGCGTCGGCCTATTCCCGTGAGTGGGATTATGCCCGCATCCGCAAGGCAGCCGATGAGATTGGCGCTATCTTTATGGTAGATATGGCGCACCCCGCCGGATTGATCGCTGCGGGACTACTCGATAATCCGTTGAAACACGCCCATATAGTCACTTCTACAACACATAAAACCCTGCGCGGCCCGCGCGGAGGGGTGATCCTGATGGGGAAAGATTTTGAAAACCCGTGGGGAGTTGTCACACCGAAAGGCGAAGTGAAGATGATGTCTGCCCTTCTGGATTCCGCCGTATTTCCCGGTATGCAGGGCGGCCCGCTGGAGCATGTGATCGCCGCGAAAGCGGTTTCTTTCTACGAAGCGTTACAACCCGAATACAAAATCTACCAGTTGCAGGTAAAGAAAAATGCCGCCCGGATGGCGCAGGCGTTTGTGGAGAAGGGATATAAAGTAGTCTCCGGTGGGACGGACAACCATCTCATTCTGGTAGATTTGCGCACCAAATTCCCCAATCTGACCGGTAAGGTGGGAGAGAAAGCGCTGGTGGAAGCGGATATTACCGTCAATAAGAATATGGTGCCTTTCGACAGCCGTTCTCCTTTCCAGACATCGGGATTGCGCTTCGGTACGCCTGCCGTTACCACCCGCGGGGCGAAAGAGGAACTGATGGGCGAAATTGTGGAAATGATCGATACCGTGCTTTCGGATCCGGAAAACGACAGAACAATTGCGTCGGTGCGCGAAAAGGTCAACGCCACCATGCGGCAATATCCGCTCTTCGGCTGGTAGTTAAATGGCGAAGGCAAAAACAAACCATTACGGTTTGGAAACGGGCGCCGCAGGATAACAACGGGTAAAATGAACATCCTTCAGACCGAAATAAAATACGTTCCTGGCGTCGGCCCCAAAAAGGCGGAGATACTCAATAAGGAGATCGGCCTTTTCACGGTGGGCGACCTGCTCAGGTGGTACCCCTACCGCTATGTGGACAGGAGCAGGATCTACTATATCCACGAGATCAATAATTCGGTAGCGTATATTCAACTGAAAGGGAAGATCACTGCCTTTGAATCCTTTGGCGAGGGGCGGAGCAGGCGGCTGGTGGCACATTTTACCGACGGCACGGGTTTCATAGACTTGGTATGGTTTCAGGGAATACGGTTTATTGAAGGGAAATACAAGGTCAACCAGGAATATGTGGTATTCGGTAAGCCCTCCCTGTTCAACGGCAGGTGGAATATCGCCCATCCCGAACTCGATCCCTTTATGGATGAGTCGGATCGCCCCGAAGGGCTGATGGCGATGTACAGTACCACGGAGAAGATGAAGAACCACTATCTCAACTCCAGGGCGATGCAGAAGATCATTGAAAACGCTTTCGGAATGATCAAAGAGCCGCTTCAGGAAACGCTTCCGCCCGATGTGGCGAAAGAGGCGAAGCTGACGCCGTTCCACGATGCGGTGGAGAATATCCATTTCCCGAAATCATCCCTCCTGCTCCGTGATGCGGAGTATCGCCTGAAATTTGAAGAACTTTTCTATATCCAACTCAATATTGTCCGTTATGCTTCCGAAAGAAAAGGAAAACTGAATGGGTTTATCTTCGGGAAAGTGGGAGATCATCTCAATTCGTTTTACAAGCAAAAACTTCCGTTTCCGCTGACCAATGCGCAGAAACGGGTAATCAAAGAGATCAGGAGAGATACCGCTTCGGGAAAGCAGATGAACCGCCTGTTACAGGGCGATGTGGGCAGCGGCAAAACGCTGGTGGCGATCATGTGTATGCTGATTGCGCTCGATAACGGCTACCAGTCGTGCCTGATGGCGCCGACCGAAATCCTGGCGTCCCAACATTTCGATACATTCAGGGAGATGCTTTCAGGAATGGCGCTGAGGGTGGAATTGCTGACCGGTTCCACGAAGAAAAAAGAGCGGGAGAAGATCCATGCCGGCTTGCAGTCGGGCGAGGTAGATATCCTGATAGGGACTCATGCCCTGGTTGAAGACACGGTGCAGTTCCGTAACCTCGGATTTGTGGTGATCGATGAACAGCATCGTTTCGGAGTGGCGCAACGGGCAAAGTTATGGACGAAAAATGATCGTCCGCCGCATGTGCTGGTAATGACCGCCACCCCCATTCCCCGCACGCTGGCTATGACGGTTTACGGCGACTTGGATGTGTCGGTTATCGACGAGTTGCCGCCGGGCAGGAAACAGGTGCAGACGCTTCACCGGTACGACAAGAAACGGGGGGCGCTTTATCAGTTTATCCGTGCACAGATCGGCGCGGGCCGGCAGGCTTATATCGTTTACCCGTTGATAGAAGAGAGTGAAAAACTTGACCTCAAAAATCTGGAAGAGGGTTACCTGCACATCAAAGAGGCGTTTCCCGAATTTACCGTTTGTAAGATGCACGGACGGATGAAGCCGGCCGAAAAAGAGGAGGCGATGCGGCAGTTCGTGGTCAATGAAGCACAGATCATGGTATCTACTACCGTGATTGAAGTGGGGGTGAATGTGCCCAACGCGAGCGTAATGGTGATTGAAAGCGCGCAGCGGTTCGGCCTTTCCCAGTTGCACCAGTTGCGGGGCAGGGTAGGGCGGGGAGCCGACCAGTCTTACTGCGTACTGATTACGCCGTATGAGATATCCTCCGATACCCGTAAGCGGATAGAGATCATGACCAAAAGCAACGACGGATTCGTGATTGCCGAAGCCGACCTGAAACTGCGCGGCCCGGGCGACCTGGAAGGAACCCAACAGAGCGGCATTCCTTTCGACCTGAGGATCGCCGACCTGGTAAGGGATAACAACATCCTTTTCCGCGCCCGTGAAATCGCCGAGAACTTGATAGGAAAAGACCCCAAACTGGAACACCCCGAACACCTGGTATTGAAACAGCAATTGGATCGTTTAGGCGGAAACCGCTACGAATGGGGACGGATCAGTTGAGATGGCTTCTTAAGTCGCTTTTTGATTTTATTGCTTTTACTGAGCGGCTTTTGCTGTTGGGGGTAGCGTGAGAAGTTTAATCATATTCACTTTTCAACGCGATATCCTTGAATGTTTTATACTGTTTCTCTCTTTTTATGTGACAACTACGAAGCGGGGTAGAGTCGATAAAAGAGATCCCCGTACAGTTGCCCGGGTAGATCATCTTGACGAAGACCGCCAACGGCACACAAACTTTGCGTTGCAGTTCCACGAAACGATTATAGGATACTGTGCCGGGGAAATCTTTCCGCATATACTTCCGGAGGTAAAAGAGATAAAAACTTTTCAAGTTTTTGAACGTCCCGCTGTGGAACAAAACAAGGATAGTCATTACTTCGCTTTGGGACGTCATAAATTTTCGGTTCCTTTTCCTGTTTTTGTATCTTGCAGCGAGTGATCTCTAATGAGCTTATCAAATTCTTTAAAAAATTTGTCAATGATGAAATAAATTTCTGTAACTTTATGGCCGGAAATCATAGCGGAATTATTAGTAAATAATATAGTTTTCAATACTTTGAAATCATTGATTTTTCCGCTATATTCCTTATCTTTTTCTACTTTTCTTACATCGAACTTACGTTAAAATAAACTGGTGTTTTATGAAAGTTATTGTAACTATTCTTCGGATGGCTATTGGTTGGCACTTTTTATACGAAGGCGCCATCAAGTTATTTACTGAGAAATGGTCGGCAGAGTCATTTCTGAGCAATACCCACGGATTTCTTTCGGGATTTTACCACTGGCTGGCGGCTTCGCCTGAAAGAATGGTCATGGTTGATTTCCTGAATATCTGGGGATTGATCCTGATCGGGTTAGCCCTGTTTATAGGTCTTTTCAGCAGATGGGTAGCCATCGGCGGGGCGTTGTTGCTCCTGTTGTATTATTTTGCCTACCCTCCTTTCGGGATTGCCTTATTGGGTGGTGACGGCACTACGTATGTCATTAACCAACTGTTCATTGAAGCGGTAATACTTGTTTTTCTTTTTTTCTATAAAGAAAGAGGATACGGGGTTGATAACCTGGCCGGTATTTTTAAGAAGAAAGAGACCGTTTCGGATGCACGGGAAGCGGAAGAGACAAAGCCCGCAGAAGCCGGAACCGGTGTAAAATCCCGTCGCGAAGCGTTAAAAGAATTGGTTACATTGCCTGTTTTGGGAGTGCTTGGCTGGGGAGCCTACCGTAGCAATAAACTGTATGAAGTAGATGCTTCATCCGGGGCTACCATACAGGTCAACCGGGTAGCATTGACCGAACTGAAAGGCGAATTACCCAAGGGAAAACTGGGGAATCACGAAATGAGCCGGTTGATCATGGGCGGCAATCTGATCGGAGGCTGGGCGCATGCGCGCGACCTGCTTTATGCCGGTTCTCTCTTTAAGGCATACAATACGGAGAAAAAGATATTCGAGACCCTGATACTGTGCGAACAAGCAGGAATCAATACCATCAACATAGGATTCCCTACTATGTCTACCATGGTGAAATACAAAAAGTTGACGGGTAGCAAGATCAAAGTAATAGTCCAGGTTGCGGTACAGGAAAAGAGCGATGATATTTTCGAGAACGTTAAAGCCGCCATTGACAGCGGGATGGATGTCATCCAGATGCAAGGAAATCAATGCGATTGGTTTGTCCGCGACAACAAGCTGGATCTTATCGATAAATTGCTGGATAAGATAAGAAGTGAAGGATTTGTAGCCGGATTAGGCGCACATACCATCGATTCGTTTCTTATCTGCGAGGAAAACGGAATCATTCCCGATTATTATATGAAAACGATGCATCACGACAATTATTGGTCGGCACATCCCCGTGAAAACAGGAAACCATTTGAGGTTGACGGTGTGCAAAGTAACGACCATAATATGTTCCACGACAATTGTTTCTGCCCTTTCCCTGATAAGACAATAGAGTTTGTTAACCGGGTAAAAGTGCCGGTCATGGGTTTCAAAGTACTTGCGGCAGGGGCTATTCATCCTAAAGAAGGGTTTAATTGGGCGTTTGAAAACGGCGCCGATTTTATCTGTGTAGGCATGTTTGATTTTCAGGTAGTGGATGATGTCAATATTTGTATCGATACACTGAATAGCCTGAAAAACAGGACACGGGAATGGTATGGATAACAAGTAAAACAGACCATTCTCAAAA
>JAISZV010000217.1 GCA_031284475.1 Proteiniphilum sp.
TTACGGAACGGGAAGAAATAGGTTATTTCACCAATGAAAGCATTATACCGGCACGTATTCCGGTATAGAGCAAATTAATTACCGAATAAAAAACAAAATATTTTATTTCCCTATCATCAATAAAAAAAAATAGTACCTTTGCGCCGCTTTCGGGTATAAAGGAATTTGGTAATTTGCCGTACGCAAAGAAGCCGAAGCTGTACCCGCAGCCGTATGTTCTCTATGGTTAGACTATTCCGGATGTTTTGGAAATAGTTTCACAGACAAGGTGCTCCGACGCAGAAAATGCGAAAGCCACTGTCCTCCTGCGGGATGGGAAGGCAACGGATGACCGGGAACGAGCCGGAAGACCTGCCCGAAAGCATCAGCCATGCAAGCTTTCGGGATAAAAGCAGCGTTGAGACTATTTCCGGTTTCCTATGCCTCCGAACGGCCGGAATTTCACAACACACTCTTCCTTGAAAGTTTATGGTTTAAACATGTTTCACTGTTTAACTGTAAATTTTTTTTATGAACAAGAGATTTTTTTCGGGCGTCATTGCCCTGTTTTTCGCCGGCACGTTCCTCTATGCGCAGGAATCTGCCGAACAGTCGTACAACCTGGATGAAGTGGTGGTTACGGCCACCCGTACGGGCCTTCCGCTCAGGAACGTTCCACAAAAGGTAGAGATCATCGACAGTAAAAAGATAGCTACGATACAGGCCGACAATGCCGCCGACCTATTGAAACGGACGGTAAACCTCGATATCATACAATATCCGGGGGCCTCATCGGCCGTGGGTATGCGCGGCTTCGCTCCTTCCGTCCACAACCGCAATTACACGCTGGTGCTGATAGACGGCAAACCGGCCGGAACGACCAACCTCACATCCATCCCCACTGACTTTATCGAAAGAATTGAAGTAGTAAAAGGGCCTTACTCCGTTCTTTACGGTTCGGATGCGATGGGCGGCGTGATCAACATCATCACGCGCAGGCCGGGCGATACGCGAACAGGTAACGTCAGCATAAGCGCGGGGAATTTCGGGCAGACCAATTTCAACGGATATGCATCGGGAGGCGTTTCCGATAATGTTTCCTTAGCAGTCAGCTTTTCAAGAAAAGCGCAGGACAAAGACTACCGCATCGGAAAGAAAAACCTGCTGCCTGTCACAGAAACAGAAGAACTGATCCTCGATAAAAAATCGTATGGAGACGTCATGACCAACACCCAATACCAGATCAACCAATTCATGGGAAAACTGAACATTGGGTTCAATGATATATGGAGCGCCGGTTTATCGGGAATATTCGTCACTTCCAATGATATTGAAACGTCCGGTAATTACTGGCATTCATACGGTTTGAGCAAGCAAGACTTCGACCGAACCAATACAACGCTCGACGTCCGCCGGCGAACGGTTAACAATACATTGCTCATCTCTCCTTATTATTCCATATACAACGAAAGTAATTACGACAATAATACTGAGAAAGGATTCATCAATTCCAGAGAATCCGTAAAACAGTATGGCCTGAAGCTGAGCGACACGCATACCAAGGGCGACTTTCAACTGATCGGCGGAATCGACTTGGATGCGCTGAATGTTTCGTCCGAACAATTTTCGGATAAATTAACGCCTACAAATCCTTACCGTCCCAATCATAACAGCCTTGCCTCATCGCTATTTATGCAGGGTGCATATACTAAGGGAAATCTTTCCGTCAATGCAGGCATCCGCTACAACTACACGAATTTCACGCTTGAAGCCGATGATTTTCTGGATAATGAAAGGAAAAGCGCCGGTTATTCCAACCTCAATCCTTCGATAGGCATTAAATACTTCCTCACGCCGATGCTGAATATCCATGCCAGTGCAGGAAATGCGTTTTACGTCCCGGACGCCTATAAAACCGCCGGGAGATACCAGGTCGGAAACATGCAATACAGAGGGAATGAAGACCTGAAAGCAGAAACTGCCACCTCATTCGATTTCGGCCTCAATCTATCTAATAATGAATGGCTCAATATAGATGCGACCTATTTTCAAGCGTTCTACAAGAATAAAATCGTCAATGATTACAAGACCGATGAGGCAACCGGTGAAACGTATACTACCTATATCAATGCCGATAACGGCCGTATGAACGGTTTGGAGATCATGTTCTCTTCCGATATCGCCAAAGCGCTTGAATCACGCTACAGTCTTGAGTTATATGCCGGTTTTACCCACCTGTTCAACAATAAGTTCGATGAAACAACAGGCAGAGATACGCCCAACCAAAAAACGCTGACCAAAGATATGTTATATGTCCGCCGCAACACCGGCAATTTCGGGATTACATTCGATAGCAACAATGGTTTTGTAACCCGCCTGAATGCCCGGTATATCGGAAAACGGCTCGAAAACGACTGGATGGTATGGGATAATCTTCGCCCCGGCATAAAACCGGAGGATTACTACACTAAGGGCGACTACGAAACGACCGACCAAATCCTCCAATATTCGGCGCATCTTGTTTTCGATTACTCGGCATATTACAACGTAACTCCGCACGCGAGAGTCGGAATTTCGGTGTCTAACCTGTTCGATGAGAACTATACCGAGAAAGACGGTTATAACATGCCCGGGCGTAGTATCATGGGTTCGTTCGGCTATTCATTCTGAAATTAGAAGTTATATCTAATCTTTTAAACATCCGATGGGGATCACTTTTACGCCATCTGAGCGGGTATAGGCCAATTCGCCGCCGGTTAGGAGAATCATGAGGTTGGGAAGGCGCATTTTTGTCTGCTTTTCTTTTTCATTCTTTTCCTGAACAAGTCTTTTCAACTCCAGCAAATGCTTTGCCCCTTCTTCTATTTCCCGGCTACCGAGTTTGCACAAGTTTTCTATCTCAATAGCATCGGAACTGCTACCAATGGTTTTAATAACTTGGTACTTGTCTCTACTTTTGTCTATAACCTAAACACTGACAACTCCACTCGGATTTTTCTTTTTGCGCAAAAACATGCCACAAAACTAATATTTTTTTTGGATGGGACACCCAAAATGGTGTCCTGAAATTTATAATATATTGTATTTATAATCGTTATGAATTTGTTAAAATAAAAGTGTCAAAGTCAGGTGGCGTCAGAAAATATTATGCCTCTACGGTAACCGAAGGAGAAACCTCTATCGACGATTTGGTGAAGGAAATCGAGAAATTCAGCGCCCTGAGCGAGCCTGATATTCGCGGGGTGATTATTGCCCTGGAAAACGTGATACAAACCAAACTGTCCGAAAGCAGAATAGTAAGGCTCGACAGGTTAGGCACGTTTTATCCCACGCTTAGCAGCGAAGGCAAAGACGAAGCAAAGCAGGTAACGACGAGCAGCATTAAAAAGGCCGGTATAAACTACCGTCCGGGCGAGCGGATTATTGCGGCATTAAAAGCGGTGGGATTTAGTAAAATAGAATAAGGTTACATTCGGGAATCAAGTTCGACAGGAAGAAGAGGGTGTATCACAATGTGATTTCACCCTCTTTGTATTCATACTCCTGTATGAGAACAATTCCAAATATTCAATTCTCAAAAGACTATTTTCTATTTTTATACAACCTCCGGTCAACATCAAGCTTGGTTTCGGGTAAAACCAAGTTAGGTTTCGGGTAACATCAAGCTTGTCGTCGGGTAACATCAAGCTTGTCGTTGGATAACATCAAGCTTGGTTTCGGGTAAAACCAAGTTAGGTTTTTAAAGATTGAAGATAACGTCTTGTAAATTATAATCTTTCTATCACTAAGCGCCTCTGCTAAACGACCTACCCCGCCGCAAGCGGACGGGGTATCAACAAGGAATAATTTTTATTTTTCGCCGCAAGCGGCGGGGAATTAAATCCTAAGAGATTAAATCGGGGAAAGCCCCATATACGGGAAGATTACTCTTTCCCTTTGTTCTTTACATATTTTTCCAACCACTGATCCTGCTCCCACAAAAGGTGTAACACGTTTTCGCGAGCGGCATACCCGTGGCTTTCCTTCGGCAGGATCACCAGGCGGACAGGCGCGCCGAAACTTTTCAACGCCTGGAAATAACGTTCGCTCTGCATGGTGTGCGTGCCGGAATTGTCGTCGCTTTCCCCGTGTACAAGCAGCAGGGGCGTTTTCATCTTATCCGCGTGCATAAAAGGAGACATGGCGTTATATGTTTCGGATGCAATCCAGTAACTGCGCTCTTCCGCCTGAAAGCCGAATGGGGTGAGCGAACGGTTATACGCCCCGCTGCGGGCGATACCCGCGGCAAACAGACCGGAATGGGTAAGCAGGTTCGCCGTCATAAACGCGCCGTAGGAATGCCCTCCCACGGCAACCCGCGCCCGGTCGATGTACCCCAGCGCATCCACGGCGTCGATGGCCGCTTTGGCATTGGCCGTCAGTTGCTCCACAAAAGTGTCGTTGGGTTGTTCGTCTCCTTCCCCTACGATGGGAAAGGCCGCATCATCCAGAATCGCATAGCCGCGCGTTACCCAGTAAACAGGGTTTCCGTATGACAGATAGGTGAATGAATTGGGATTAGCCGTTGTTTGACCCGCACTGCTCCGGTCTTTATATTCGGTGGGATATGCCCAGATGATCATCGGCAGTTTTTCTTTTTTCTCCCTGTCGTAACCGGCCGGCAGATACAATGTCCCGGTAAGTTCCACCCCATCGTCGCGCTTATAGCTGATCACTTTCTTATATACGTTCTCAATACTCTTGAACGGGTTTTCAAAAGCGGTTAACGCTTCCGGGGCGCGCTTGTTCCTGATGTTACGGATATAATAATTGGGATATTCCGCCGGCGACTCGATCCGGGTGATGACCGTACCTTTTTTACTATCGACAAATGTGACCAATTCTTCTACTTTATCGGTATAAGCGGATTGATAGATTCGTTTCGTTTGCAGCGTTTTCAGATCCAGTTCGTCGATAAAAGGGAATTGCCCTTCCGCCGTAAAACCGTCTCCGAAAAAGTAAATCGAATTTCCGTCCATTTTCAACGTATAGGTTCCCAGCGCATTTTTTTCGGTTTGCGGATAACCGGGATCATCATAGACATTCTGGTAGTTCCGGTCGGAAATAATACGCGGCGGCTGTTTGTTATCCGACGGGGCGAACACATACGTCTTCTGATTGCGGGTATTCCACCAGCGGTCGCGAAGAATGGCATATTCGTCGTTTCCCCATGTAACGCCCGTGTAACGGTTAATGGTTTTCGCCAATGAGCGGGGCGTAGCGGTAAACGGAGCGTCGATCTCGAACAGTTCATCGCGGAAATCCGCTTTCACCTCCGGATCGCCTTTATCGAGCGCCTCTACCCAGTAGAGGGTGGCCGGCTTGTCGGAGCGCCAGTAAATATTCCGCTTTCCTTCCTGCGTAGCCATAAAGCCTATAGGAAGATTGTCGAGCAACGGTTGTTCGCTGAATTTCATCACAAAATTTCCATCGGCGCCGTAAATCTCCGTTATGTTCGGAAAACTGTAATAGGGGACTGTATACGAGAACGGGCGGGAAAGGGTGGTCAGCAACAGGTATTTTCCATCCGGGGAAAATGACTGTTCGAGGTACATCCCTGCATCTTTCCATTGCGTCATTGATCCGTTGAGCCCAACCTTATGCAGTTCCGACGTCATCAGCATTTCAAAATTGACCTCATCTACCGGGTTTTTCAACAGATCCTGATAGGTGCGGTTTTGAGAGACCTGCCCGTCGCTGACGGAAACAACCGGCCCTTCCGGCAAAGTTTTTTGGGTATCAATCAGGGCGGGGCGTTTTTTGGGGAGGAGTCTCACCAGCAGGCCGCTCCCATCTTTGAACCAACTGTATGGAAATCCGGCATTGGCATTTATAACAGCGTCCGTTAATCTTCTTGCGTGCAAGGTTTTCAGGTCGGCAATCCAGAGTTCCACTCCGTTTTCCACGGTATTGGTAAAAGCGAGTTTCGTTTCATCGGGCGAAAGGGATACATTGGCTATAAGCGGCTCGGAGGGTAATCCTTGTATCTGTTTCACCTCTTTGTCCGTCGTTTTTTTATAGCGGATATTATTGGAATAGGTAACGGCGCTCGATATATTGGCGTTGGGATTGATGCGAAGGCCTGCCAGCCGCACCTCAGGCCGGTTGAGATCCGACAGCATTTTAAACGTATTCCGGTAAAAGAACAGCATCTGCTCGCCTTTACTATCTATACTTACCGTGGGGGCTCTCTCTATATCTACCAGTTCCAGAATCTCTTCCGGCGGCGTTTGATAGGTGATATTTTCCTGCGATTCAACAAACCGGGTTGTCATAAGCAAAACAAATAAAAAGATATAAATTCGTTTCATTGTGGATATGTTTTATATTTACCATGCGCTATATTTTATGAAAAACAGAGGCCGACGCCTGTGCGGTGGGCATTACGACCATATCGTTGATATTTACGTGCGGCGGGCGAGAAACCGCAAACCAGATGCACTCCGCTACATCGCCGGCCACTAAACATTCGTAACCCTCATATACTTTACCGGCGCGGGCCTTGTCGCCGTGAAAACGCACGATGGAAAACTCCGTTTCCACAGCGCCGGGACAAATCTGCGTCACCTTTATATTATGAGGAAGCAGGTCGAAGCGCATCCCTTTCGTCAATGCGTCCACGGCATGTTTGGTGGAGCAATATACGTTTCCGTTGGGATAGACCTCTTTTCCGGCAATGGATCCGATGTTGACGATATGCCCGCTTTCGCGTTGC
>JAISZV010000229.1 GCA_031284475.1 Proteiniphilum sp.
CTGCATTACGGCTAGTGCCATAGAAGGTTTTGATATGCAAATGCTGTTTGATCCATTTGAAAAACAGCTCAATCTGCCATCTTTCCCGGTAAAGTTCTGCAATTGTGAGGGCATCGAGCGTAAAGTTGTAAGTCAAAAACCGATAGACTTTACTGGTTGCAAAGTTTTCATACAAAACAAGTCTGAGACTATGCGGGCGTTGACCTGATTTCAGGGTATATCCCGCCCTTTGTTGAACGTTACCAATCCCCTTGCCGCCGTCCGGTACGCGCGCGCCGTGCAGCGCTGTCCGCGCTCCTCCGGGGCACGGGCCAGGCCGCCGGCATACCCCGGCAGTTTGCCGTCGTCCGTTTTCAGGTTGTATAATCCTACCAGGTCGCCGAGGGTGTAACGTCCCTCTTTTTCGAGTTTCAGGATGAAGCTGCGCACAGCATCCGTTTCGTGGTTTATCCGGGTTTCCACTTCCAGCAGGTAGGCTGCCCGGTGAGGATTTTCGTCCGAATAGAGCGCTGTTTGTAATTTCTTATCCCATTCATCATTGAATATCCGGCATCCCGCAAGGGTGATTGTTTTTACCTGCCGGTTATGAATCAAACGCAGGAAGAGGCTTCCCGGGCGTCGTCCTTCACGGTTGGAGGGACGGCACACTCATTCATACTTGTCATAAATAGTATTAAGGAGAAAGCGGTAACGCGCCTAATCTTTGAAGTTATTCCTGATAAAAAACAGCGACAGGAAAAGGTTCAGCATGAGAAAAACGCCGCTTCCCGCCAGAAAAAAGGCTTTCCACCGGGGAAATACTATCAGGGAAACCGCTGATGCGATCGCGATCAGCGCGATGACGGCCCACAATATAATAAGGATTGTTTTCTTTTTTGACATAGCGGCGATTGAAATCGCAAAAGTAATAAAATTTTATTCGTGATGATAAGGTTCGTTGTGTAAAATCGTCATTGCACGGTAGAGCTGTTCCGCAAAGATAAGCCTCACCATCTGGTGGGTGAAAGTCATTGCGGATAACGCCGCCGTTTCGTTTGCCCTTTCGCGGACTTCCTGCGAAAAACCATACGGCCCTCCTACAACGAAAACCAACCGCTTAGCGGTGGAAAAAGACTTTTTTTCCATATATCCGGCGAACTCTAAGGAGGTGTATTGCTTCCCCTTCTCATCGAGCAGCACAACGTGGTCGGACGGTTGCAGCCATTTTAATAGTTTTTCTCCTTCCTGCTTTTTTTGCTCTTTCCCGGAGAGGTTTTTCGCGTTTTTTATATCGGGGATAACTTGCATCTCAAATGGAATATAATAGTTGACTCTTTTCCTGTACTCCTCTATGATTTGCGAGAAGAGCGGGTCGTCTGTCTTACCTACGGAAAGCAGAATGGTTTTCATACGTTGTTCACTTCATGTTTTCGCGCTTCGCACGTTATTCGGCTTCGCCGGGATATAAGTAATTTATCTCCGGAAAACGAAAAATGCAGCCTTTGGGGACAAATATAACTTTTATTTCTTACTTGTGCACTAAAATTCTTATAAAAGAATAACAGTTTATTATGAAATGATGTGTTATCGTTTTTGATATGACAGAAAAAGAGCTAATCCGGAATCTTATCTTGCTGGCGTTGACCGAAGATATCGGGGACGGAGACCACACCACCCTTTGCAGTATTCCGGAAACGGAAGAAGGAAAATCGAAATTGCTGATAAAAGAAGAGGGCGTGCTTGCCGGAGTAGATGTGGGTATTGACGTATTTCACGCTTTTGATCCGGAACTGCAAGTAGAGGTGTTTCTTGGCGACGGTTCGCACGTTAAGCCGGGAGATGTGGCTTTTATTGTTTCCGGGAAGGTGCGGTCGATTTTGCAAACCGAGCGCCTTGTCCTCAATATTATGCAACGGATGAGCGGTATCGCCACCATTACCAACCGCTATATGAAACTTCTCAAAGGTACGCCGGCCAAAGTGCTCGACACCCGGAAGACCACTCCGGGAATGCGCATATTGGAAAAACAGGCCGTAAAGATAGGGGGAGGGGAGAACCACAGAATAGGGCTGTTCGATATGATTCTGCTGAAAGACAATCATGTGGATTTTGCAGGGGGAATTGAGAACGCTATCCGCGGCGCACAGCGCTATTTAAAAGAGAAAAACAAAAAACTCAAAATAGAGATAGAGGTGAGAAATTTTGACGAACTTGAAGAGGCTCTCCGCGTGGGAGGCATGGACAGGATTATGCTCGATAATTTTGCGCCTGCGCAAACCCTTGAAGCGGTGAAAAGAGTAAAAGCGGCGAATAACCGTGTGGAGTTGGAGTCATCCGGGGGGATTACGATTGATACCATCCGGGAATATGCCGAAACAGGGGTGGATTATATATCGGTAGGCGCGCTGACTCATTCGGTGAAAAGCCTCGATATGAGTTTGAAAGCAATATGAGTTTGAAAGCGATCTGATTTGATATGAAACAAAACGAGGATAAGCAAGAATTACTCGACAGGCAATATATGCGCATGGCCTTTATCTGGGCCGAAAAC
>JAISZV010000139.1 GCA_031284475.1 Proteiniphilum sp.
CGAATGCGCTGTAATAGTTCGCGGAAATAGCGGCCGCCGCCGTTTTTGAGCCGCTCATCGTCGAGCGTAAAACCTTTCACAATATATTCCTTGAGCCGCTCCGTAGCCCACTGGCGAAACTTTGTGGCTACTTTGGAATTGATACGGTAACCGAGCGAAATAATCATATCGAGGTTGTAATGGGCAATCTCATAATTTTTACCATCGGAAGCAGTTGTTCGGAATTTCCGAACAACTGAATTTTCGCTCAATTCGCCTTCTTCAAATATATGCTTGATGTGTTCGCTGATATTTGCTTTACTCGATTGAAATAATTCAACCAAATGCGCCTGCGTCAGCCAAACGGTTTCTTCTTCCAGCCGTACAGATACTTTTGCGATCTTATCGTCTGTTTCGTAAATAACGAAATCGGGGTGTTTTTTATTCATCAACATTGAAAGAAATAATGTAGATTTTTTTTGACCAAGCAATCGCCGGATCGCATCTGTGACCGGCATGAACCGGGGCACGGTTAATGATTATTTCTCCTTTCGTTCCTGAATTTCGTTACTTCACGCTGAATAAAATCTCTTTCGGCTTGCTGGGCTTTGTACAGTTTTTCGGGAGAAAGCGCCTTTTCAAATTTGGCGGAGTACTCCTTCTCAAGGGCGGCTTCTTTGAGTTTAACATCCACATCGTCTTCCATCATTCTTTTGTACTCTTCGTTGGAGATATTGCTGCTGTCTTTGATCCGTTGTACTTTATCCCGGTGGCTTCTATGCAGTTTAAACTTCTTCTGCGTCAATTCATTACTTAAGGGGAAATATTTGTCGGCTTCATCTTGCGTGAGGCCCGCCTCCTTCGTCACATATTCTTTTTTTCTTTTTTCGTAATCCTCCATGTTCATTTTCCTGTTTTGGGCAGTCTGAGCAGAGAGGATCAAAAAGTTAGCGGGAAGTATGAGGGTACATAAAAGCAAAATAACACTTCTTCTCATTACAAAATTCTTTATTAAATTGATGTATGATACTTTCAATTCAAATAGTACTGATGATACATATAATCGAAATAGCTGTCACCAATCAACTGATCTTCGAGATATTGATAAAATTCTTCCTCGGTTATCTGTACGGAAGACCAGTAGTTATCCGCGTTACCGGGCGAACCCGACAGTGTTTGCTGAGTAACGGGCTGGTTTTCGGCCGGATTGCCTCCCGCGGGAGTTTTCATCAAAAAATTAATGGTGATGTAAAGCCCAACGAACATGGCAGCTAAATAAACCCACGGTCTTGCTCTATCCCACAATGAAACCGGCTCGGGAACTACTATCTCTTTTTCCGGCAGGCGATTCATTATTTCTTCATTGAATTGCGCGAAATAATTATCGGGAACTTTAAAAGGATTTTTAGTTTTATCTATTTCTTTTAGTTTTTTAATTTTTGTATCCATACCTCTTATTTTTGTGCTGCTCTGTTGAATAGACAAAATGAATCGATAAAAGTTTAATGCGATTCACATAAAAATTTTTCAATTTTTTTTACCGCATGATGATAAGACGCTTTAAGTGCTCCCACCGAGGTACCCAGTATATCAGACATATCTTCATATTTCATCTCCTCGGAGTATTTCATCTGAAAGACGAGGCGTTGCTTTTTCGGAAGGGTGAAGATCGCTTTCTGAAGAAGTTTCTGCGCTTCGTCTCCGTCGAAATAGGGATCGCTTTCCAGAATATTAAGCAGAAACGAATTATCATCATCTAAAGGGATATGGTTCTGACTCCGTTTTTTGTTGAGGAAGGTGATGCTTTCGTTAATGGCAATACGGTATAACCAAGTGGTAAGTTTAGCCTCACCCCTGAAATTCTCTAAATTCATCCAGGCTTTGACGAATACATCCTGCAAAATATCGTTGGCGTCATCATGCGAAAGCACCATCTTTCGTATCTGCCAGTAGAGCCTCTCGCTGTATTCGGAAACAAGCCGGGCAAATCCTTTACGACTTGTCTGCGGGTCGCGCAATTCGGCCAGTAGCTGTTCCTCGATATTCATTTCCTTCATTATGTGGGATTCAGTGCAAAGGTAAGCGATTTTTATTAACTTTTTGCTTCGTCGTCTCCTTTTTCAAACCAGATCACAAAATTCAGCGCGTCATCGGGGTTTTGTTGCCACCATTCCAAAGATTCGGAGAAGTAAGATACGCTGATGTAGCGGCAGAAAGTATCGTAGTATTCGGATTCTGCAATATGGGAAAAGAAAGGAATATAAAAAGTCCAGAAAACGCCTTCTTTTGGCCCCTTGCTCTCCCTGGCAAGCGCCTTTGCGATCTCTTTGTTGACCGTCTTGAAGAGCGTAAAGTCATCTTCCTCTTCAGTGCTGTTTTTCAGCGAATCAAGTGTAGTAGTAATGGCATGGTATACGGAATTACGATTCAAGCCACCCTCTATACTTAAAGGGGGAATATGCTCTGAACGCTGCGCTGTATCCGGCTGGTTGCTCGTTATCTGTTGCCGGATGAACGACCTTTGCACAGGCTCTTCGACCGTTTTGATGCACATAGTGTTCAGCATTTCCTCGAAGGCGCTTTTCGACCGTTTGCTGTCGGGTTCTATTAAAAGAAACATTTGGAACGACAGTATGCTTTGCACCCATAATCCTTTATCGTTAAGCGCATAAGCATTCAGTAGGAAGGCGTCGCCATGTGATTTATCCAGGTCGATAGCTCTTTTTACATGTCCCAGCGTTTTGTCAATATCTCCCTTTTTATAGTAATTCAGCGCCAGATTGAAAAGCAACAGGTACTCATCTCCGTTTTTTATCAAACCCCTCTGAAGCAACGCAATGGCTTCATCCACCTTGTCCATTCCCGCCAGCGCTTCGCTCTTTACGGCGTATGCGCCGGAAGATAGTTGCTTGTTGTTGGAGTTTATTACCGTCGTACTATACTTCGACGCATTTTGATAATCCTGTAATGCAAGGTAGGATAGAGACAACTCATAAGTTGCCTGTACCGATCCGGGATCGAGTTTAAGCGCTTCATTATATTTCTCAATGGCTTCTTTGAAATTGCCTTCATCATGCAGTTCTACGCCTTCGAGGATCAATTCCTCCGCATTGGCGTCCTGCCCATAAGAGAGGAAAGAGGTGGTAATCAATAAAGTGGTGAATAATATAATTCTTTTCATTGTTGTGTAGTCTATATTGAATATTTTCGTCAGGCGATATATAAAACGGATTATGTTGTCACGAGTGCAATAAAATTGAATACGAATAATTTTTTTGAGCGGTTAAAAATAGGACAAAAAAAGATAACTCCAGGTTCTTATCGGCAGAATCAACCCCATTTGTAACACAAATAAACAAATAACCCTCCAAAACAAAATGATTTTTACATTTTTTGGTATCGCGATAAAGTCCGATTTCATCAGACTACCTCGATTGTTAATTCTACGCTCTACATAATCTAAACAGGTTTTGCATCTGTGCTTGCTTATCGAAATAGTTAGCTACCTTTGTCCTTTCTTTTGAAATAATCATGCAGTATATACAACTACAATTCAAATGCGAACCCAACCCGGAAGTATTAACAGACGTACTTTCGGCACAGTTGGGAGAGATTGGGTTCGAGTCGTTTGTCCGTACCGAAACGGGTTTGGAAGCGTATATTCCTTTACCGGGCTTATCTTTGGAAAAAGTAGACCAACTTCTTTCCGACTTTCCGCTCAAAGCGGAGATCACTTATTCCTGCCGGGAGATGGAGGATAAAAACTGGAATGAGGAGTGGGAGAAGAATTATTTTCAGCCTGTGGTTATTGATGACGTACTGTGCATCCACAGTTCGTTTCACCGGCTCGAGGAAGAGTTCAGGTACCGTATATTGATTGACCCCAAAATGTCGTTCGGGACAGGGCATCACCAAACAACGGAGTTGATGATGAGAGAATTGTTGAAAACGGATCTGCAAAACAAATCCCTTCTCGATATGGGTTGCGGTACTGCCGTCCTGGCTATCCTGGCGTCAATGAAAGGCGCTTCGCCGGTAACCGCCATCGACATAGATGAGTGGGCATACCATAATGCAATGGAAAACGCGAAATTGAACGGTATCGACAACATCCGCCTGTTACAGGGAGGAGCGGAGTTACTGGGCGATGAAACGTATGATGTGATTCTCGCTAATATCAACCGGAATATTCTACTGCGGGATATTCCGGCCTATACGCGGGTATTGAACAGGAATGGAGCGCTGATAATGAGCGGTTTCTATAAGGAGGATATTCCCGCTATCCGTGTTGCCGGCGAGGAGCAGGGGCTTACCTGCAAGCGCGTTTCCGAAATAGACCAGTGGGTTGCGGTTACATTTTGTTTTCAATGAAATAAGCGCTACTTTTGCACTGATTTTTCAAAAGGGCTAAGAAGTTTAATTGTTTTAGGTTATTCAAAAATGGAGTGGTTGATAGAATTAATTACCGGAACGGGTATTGCACATTCAATACTTGTAATTGCGCTGGTAATCTCAGTAGGGTTGTTATTGGGCAGGATAAAGATTTTCGGCATTTCGCTCGGAACGACGTGGATTCTCTTTTTCGGCATATTTCTGGGGCATATCGGTTTGCAGATCGATGAAAATGTGCTCCATTTCCTGAAAGAATTTGGATTGATCCTGTTTATCTACTCCATAGGGATGCAGGTGGGGCCCAGCTTTTTTTCGTCGTTTAAACAGGGAGGGATTACGCTCAACATGCTGGCGTCCGGTGTGGTGCTGCTGGGCGTGTTTATCACCTATATCATACATTTGGCAACCGGATTGCCTATTGCCACTATGGTGGGGATATTGTCGGGAGCGGTTACCAATACTCCGGGATTGGGGGCTGCGCAACAGACCTTTACCGATGTAACGGGAACTACCGATCCTACCATTGCTACGGCCTATGCGGTTGCATATCCGCTGGGAGTAGTCGGCATCATCATGAGCATCGTCCTTTTCAGGTATATCTTCAAAATTAATTTTGCCAAAGAGAACAGCAAACTGGATGACAATGACGCCTCTAAAATGACGGAAGCGCACATGTTCTCTCTAAAGGTGATGAATCCCTCTATCTTCGGAAAAAACATCCGGGAAGTGAAGCGGCTGGTCGACAAGGAGTTTGTCATATCAAGGATATTACATGCAAGAACAGGAATGCTGGTAGTTCCTCAAACAGAAACGATTCTCGAAGAGAACGACAAAATACTGGTGGTTTCCAACCTGAAAAATATTGATGCGATTGAAGCGTTTATCGGGCAGCGAATTGATATGGACAAAGGCGAGTGGACTAAATTGGATTCACAGTTGGTCTCACGCAGAATATCGATCACCAAGCCGGCTATCAACGGACGATCCATAGGCAGCCTGAGATTGCGGAATTTGTTTGGCGTCAATATCACCCGCGTAAACCGTGCGGGAGTTGACCTGATTGCCGACTCCAGGCTTCAACTGCAACTGGGCGACCGGGTAACGGTTGTAGGCTCTGAAGAAGCTATCGCCAATGTCGAGAAATTCCTCGGCAACTCACTGAAACGCCTCAGGGAGCCCAATCTTATTTCTATCTTTATAGGTATTGCGCTGGGTGTGCTTGCGGGAAGTATTCCCTTTATGATCCCCGGCATTCCCCAACCCGTGAAATTGGGACTGGCAGGAGGGCCGCTCATTATCGCTATCCTGATCAGCAAATTCGGGCCTAAGTACAAGTTGGTAACCTACACCACTATGAGCGCTAACCTGATGCTGAGGGAGATAGGTATTGCCATGTTCCTTGCCTGCGTGGGACTGGGAGCCGGAGAGAATTTTGTGGAGACCGTGGTGAACGGCGGGTACAAATGGATTGGCTACGGAGTGATTATTACCGTTGTGCCCCTGTTGATCATCGGTATTATCGGGCGGAAAGCATGTAAGCTGAACTATTTCACGCTGATAGGATTGATAGCGGGTAGTATGACCGATCCGCCTGCATTGTCCTTTGCGAACACGACGGCCGGAAATGACGTCCCTGCGGTGAGTTATGCCACAGTCTATCCGCTTACGATGTTTCTCAGGGTGATCACGGCCCAACTGCTGATTCTTATCTTTCTCTGACCCTTTTTCTTCTCGCAAACGATTGCACGATAATCCGGATAAAAGTTGAAATATTTTATCCGGATCGTTGATGAATCATCGTAGCTTTGTTCGTCAACCAAAAAGGTTTCGTTAAGCTAAACGACTAATTCTATTGAGTATTACCAAATGGCACATCTTACATTTACAATCAACTATCATACTGCCTGGGGGGAGCAGGTCTGTCTTTGCGGGACGCCTCAGGAACTGGGAAATTCAAATGAAGCCCACGCGGTTATCCTTACTGCCGATGGCGACAATTGGTCGGCAGCGGTGAATATCGAGGAAACCGCCGATATAACATATTACTATTTCATCCGGAAAGGCGGCCATACTATCCGTCGCGAATGGGGAAACAACCGGAAACTCCACATTACAAAAGGCCGGAAAGAATTTGTTATTCAAGATCTTTGGAAGAACAAATCATATCATTCGTATCTTTACTCCAGTGTTTTTACCGATACTGTTTTCCGGCATGAAATGGCTCCTCTTCCCACGAGATATTATGACCGGACTGTCGTGTTGAATGTTGTTTGTCCCTATGTCGCCGGTAACCAGATGCTGATGATCAGCGGCGAATGTGAAGAGTTGGGAGGATGGAATCTGAAATTGGCCAAACCGCTCTCTTATATAGACGAAGGGGAGTGGCAGATAGCGCTCGATGCGAAAAAACTGCCGGCAAGGAGTGAATATGAGTTTGTGATTGTTGATAAAAGCACCGGAGACGCGGTACATTGGGAGGATGGCGGAAACCGCGTTTTAATAACGGAGAAAGCGCTTAAAGGGAATGTTGTTTTGGTGGAAATGTCATTGCTCTTCCACTATCAGGATTTTGCTTACAGGGGAACCGGTACGGCCATTCCGGTTTTTTCACTGAAAACGGACAATAGTTATGGCGTAGGCGATTTTGCCGATCTCCGCAAGATGGTCGATTGGGCAGCGCTCACCCGGCAGCAGTTGATCCAGTTATTGCCCGTGAACGATACCACCGCGACCAAAACCTGGCGCGATTCTTATCCCTACAGCGCCATAT
>JAISZV010000052.1 GCA_031284475.1 Proteiniphilum sp.
AAAATTCTTTGGCTCTTTTTTCATCTCTTTTTTCAGAAAAAACTACAACCTCTAATTCTGAAAATCGGGGGTTAATAAGGATTGACTAAATAAATGGATGAACGCTTTTAGAGGCATAAACGGGATTGAAGCAAAAATTTCGGCAAGGGAAGTTGGGGCATATATTCGCGAATTGTCTATAGCGGTCGTTGGGATTGCGATTGCGCTGTCTATAAATTCGAAAGGAAAAAGATAATGGAAAAGAAAACTAATGTTGTAAAATATTTTTGGCAGATTATATATGCGCACACAATAGCATATTTCATTGCTGGGTTGTTTGCGCTTATTGTTATGAATTACAGGGATTTGTTCGCAGTTGAAATAATAGCGTCATTTATGCGTCCTGTGGATGATCCGATTGTGGCGTTAGGGCCGGTTTTGCAAATATTCCGGGGGATAATAATGGCCTTGATTTTGTTGCCTTTACGGAAAACGTTCTTCGAGGGGAAAAATGGATTGATAAAATTGGGGATAATAATTATTGGATTTTAATTATTATCAACCATTGGGCCAACGACAGGATCTTTTGAGGGATATATTTATACAAAAATACCGTATATGTATCAAATCTCAGGATATCCTGAAGCAATAGTTTACGTACTGTTGTTTACAGGAATATTAAAGGTTTCACTAAAGTATGAACGCAAAAAGATAATCGCAATATTGCCGATAATTATAATGTTATTGATAATTATGATGGGAATCATGGGTTATATGGAAGTGGGTAATAAATAAGGTGAACGGGGTGAAGGTGCGTTTTAACCTGTCTCCTGACAGTACTTTGATGCGTTGTATCTTATTATTTTCCATTCCTGAAACCCGACGGTAAAGAACGGGAGCCGTGTCGATAAGTCTCGTGACAGACTTGTTGACCGGCTCCCGTTCCGACAATTGACATTCTAAAACTGATGATGATTAAAGCGGGTATTCGTCGAACGAATACAGGACGGTAGAGAGATAACGTTCGCCCGTATCCGGCAGGATGATTACAATGTTTTTATCTTTGTTTTCGGGCAATTTTCCTGTTTCGGTAGCAGCGTGTACGGCGGCTCCGGCCGAGATACCGACCAGCAAGCCTTCCGTTTGCGCCAGTTTGCGGCTGGCAAGTATGGCTTCGTCGTTTTTTACCTTAAATATCTGGTCTACGACGGAAGCGTCGAAATTCTTTGGGACGAATCCTGCGCCGATGCCCTGTATTTTGTGCGGGCCGGGGTTTCCTCCCGACAGGACAGGCGATTCGGCCGGTTCGACGGCGATGATTTTGACGTCCGGATTCAGTTCTTTCAATCGTTTACCGGCGCCGCTGACCGTGCCGCCCGTGCCTACTCCGGACACGAGAATGTCTACTTTCCCGTCCGTATCGCGCCAGATTTCTTCGGCGGTCGTCTGATAGTGGATAGTCGGGTTGGCAGGATTGTCGAACTGTTGGAGTATGATTGCGCCGGATATTTCGCTGCGCAGCGATTCGGCTTTGGCGATGGCGCCTTTCATTCCTTCGCTTCCGGGTGTGAGCACGAGCTGTGCGCCCAGCGCCTTGAGGAGATTGCGACGTTCGAGGCTCATGGTCTCGGGCATGGCGAGGATCAGTTTGTAGCCTTTCGATGCGGCCACAAAAGCAAGGCCAATGCCGGTATTGCCGCTGGTCGGCTCGATGATGGTCGAATCGGGTTTCAGCAAGCCCTTGACTTCCGCATCCTCGACCATCGCCAGCGCGATACGGTCTTTGACGCTTCCCAATGGGTTGTAATACTCCAATTTGCCTATCAGGCGGGCGCCTGAGGACTGATGTTTTGCGTAACTTTCCAGCTCTAAAAGAGGTGTGTTACCAATAAGTTCTGTTAATTTTTTTGCTATCTTTGCCATATTATTTTAAGTTAATTGTTTTATGCTGCAAAGATACGGCGTATGAATATATCGCGAACTAACATGTTTATGGTATATTTTGACCTGTGAAAAATACTTATTTTTGCAGCATGTAACATGTATTTTATGAAGACATTTATTCTTGCGGACAATCAATATATTACGTGCGAAGGCATTGCGGCGGTGTTAGTCAGGGAGAAACTGGCCGATAAAATCATTGTGGCGCGCAAACTGAAGGAATTGCAGGAGAAGCTCAATGAATATCCCGAGGCGATTGTGGTGCTCGACTATTCGTTGTTTGACTTTTCGTCGCAGCAGCAGATGCTTGCCGTGAAAGCCAAAGCCATGTATTCGCGCTGGATTCTTTTTTCCGGCGAATTGAGCGAACGGTTTTTGCGCTACGTGCTGTTGCAGGACGACACGCTGAGCGTTGTGATGAAGCACGACGGCGGCGAAGATATTATGGCGGCGTTGCAAAATGCAGTGTATGACGACATATATATATGCGACTATGCCGCGCAGGTGTTGAAAGACCGTGTGCCGCCCCCCAGCGTGCCCGATGTGCTGACGGTTTCGGAAAAAGCCATACTCCACGAAATAGCCCTGGGCAAAACGACGAAAGAGATTGCCTGGGAGAAACATCTCAGTTTTCATACGGTCAATTCGCACCGGAAAAACATTTTCCGTAAAATCGAAGTGAACAGCATACAGGAAGCCATCCGC
>JAISZV010000062.1 GCA_031284475.1 Proteiniphilum sp.
CGCGAGATGCTGCTGCAACTGGATGATATGGAAGAGAAAAAGATCCGCCTGATGGGGCTTACCCTGAAAAATGCCGACGCCGCCCCCGCTCACCTTCCGTCCGAGGGGTTTCAGTTATCTCTGGATTTCAAGGACTGATTATCGCTTCGTCGGCAACGTCCGTAAATTGTCGCCCCCGGATGCTTACACGCAAGGAGGGCGTTTATCAATTCGTCCTGTTTATCATACAGCCATATATTTTCGTTTTTGGAAAAATGAGCCATCACCCAGGTTGCGTTATACCCAATATTGTTATCGGCGTCGAAAATACATTCATACAATTCCTGCTTTTTAGCCTCATATCTTAAAGCAAAAAATTCCCCGGAATTTTTCCCCTGATACCTTTGTAACGGGATTTTATCTCCTCAATATCCTCCTCGTAATTTCCTGAGGGGTGGATAAGTCCAAGAGACAAAGCCGCTTTTTTGCCGTAATCCAACCCTACTAACAGGATGGGTACGCCTGCTTTGAAGGCAATATAGTAAAACCCTTTTTTCCATTCCTTTACCGGTTTACGGGTTCCTTCGGGGGTGATGGCCAACTGCATCCGGTCGCGCCGGTCGAACTCCGCGGCAAGGAAGTCGGTGAGGGATGAATTTTTTTTCCTTTGTACCGGGATGCCTCCCATCTTCTTAAAAAACAGGTTAAAAGGGAAAACAAACCACTCCGCTTTGATCAGGAAGTTGGCGGTTCTGCCGATAGACGAATAAGCCAGCTTCGCCACTGGAAAATCCCAGTTGCTGGTATGAGGCGCCACGGCGATCACGCATTTTGAGAGATTCGGAAATTCGCCTCCGACACGCCAGCCGAGGATTTTGTTGAAGATAAATTTGCTAATTCGTTTCATTCTCCTGCTTTTTGATGTGGTTCGTTTACTGTTCGGAGTTCGTTCTGTAACTGTTCCCAGTTGTTCATTGTATGGTCTAACCGGGCTTTGGCGTTCAGGTACTTTTGTAACAACTCCATGTCCGATGCGCCTTCCGGCGTGGAGAGTACCGCTTCCATTTCCGAGATATTCTTTTCGAGCGCTTCTATTTTGCTTTCCGCCTCTTCGATCTGCTTTTCCAGCTTGCGCTGTTTTCTGCTCAACTCCTTCTGTTCCTGATAGGAGAGTTTACTTTCCGACGGCTGCTCCTGTTTCTTTTCCGCTTTGCTTGCTCCGGGCGCGGAAAACTCCAATTGTTGCAGGTTCTCCAATTTCTTTTTTGCCAGAAAATCGTAGATACCGCCCAGGTGTTCTTTCACTTTCCCGCCGCCAAATTCATAGACTTTGCCCACTAATCCGTTCAGGAAATCACGGTCGTGCGATACGATGATGGCGGCGCCGTTAAATTCGCTGATCGCCTTTTTCAATACCTCCTTCGATGCAATATCGAGATGGTTGGTAGGCTCATCCAAAATAAGCAGGTTCACCGGCTCCAGGAGCAGGCGGATCATCGCCAGGCGGCTTCGCTCACCCCCCGACAGCACCTTCACCTTTTTCTCCGACGCTTCTCCGCCAAACATAAAAGCGCCCAGTATGTCGCGTATTTTTGTACGGACGTCGCCCACAGCCACATAGTCGATGGTATCGAATACCGTCATCTCTTCGTCCATCAATTGCGCCTGGTTCTGGGCAAAGTACCCGATTTTTACATTATGCCCCAGTTCCAGTTTTCCTCCGTGCTCGATCTCGTTCATGATGCACTTCACGAGGGTGGACTTCCCCTCGCCGTTCTTTCCTACAAACGCCGCTTTCTCGCCCCGTTCTATGGTGAGCGTTACGTCCCGGAAGACAAGGTGGCCGCCGTAGCTTTTCGATACTCCTTCCATGACTACGGGATAGGTGCCGGAACGAGGGGCGGGCGGGAATTTGAGGTTGAGCCGGGAATTATCCACTTCGTCCACTTCTATCCGCTCTATTTTCTCCAATTGTTTGATGCGTGATTGCACCTGGTTGGATTTGGTGGCCTTGTAACGGAAACGCTCAATAAACTCTTCGGTATCCCTGATCTGCTTCTGCTGGTTCTCATAGGCCCTTTGCTGCTGCTCGCGGCGCTCCTTGCGCAATTCCACATATTGAGAGTAGTTGACTTTGTAATCGTGCGCATTGCCGAATACAATTTCTATGGTGCGGTTGGTTACCGCATCAAGAAAGGCGCGGTCGTGAGATACCAGCATAACGGCGTTGGAATGTGTAGTGAGGAAATTTTCCAGCCATTGAATCGACTCTATGTCTAAGTGGTTGGTAGGTTCGTCCAACAGCAGTACGTCCGGCGCCTGTAACAACAGCTTTGCCAGTTCGATACGCATGCGCCATCCGCCGCTGAACTCACGGGTAGGCCGGTCGAAATCGCTCCGGCAGAATCCCAGCCCCAGCAGCGTTTTTTCTACTTCGGCCTCAAAATTGTGGATTCCCGACATTTGCAGCAACTCCTGCAGGTCGGTTGCACGTTCAATCACTGCTTGATAGGCTTCCGACTCGTAATCGGTGCGTTCGGCCATTTCCGTGTGTAGTTGTTCCAGTTCCTTCTCCATTTTTTGGAGATGGGCGAATGCGAGGGAGGCTTCTTCCCGCACGGTACGGCTGTCGTTTAGTTTCATCTGT
>JAISZV010000067.1 GCA_031284475.1 Proteiniphilum sp.
TGGCATACGTGGTATGGGTATGTACTATCCCTCCTATGGAAGGGAATGGTTTGTACAGTTCCAGATGCGTGGCAGTATCGGAAGACGGCTTGTATGAACCTTCCACCCTGTTGCCATCCATATCCACTACGACCATATCATCCACTTTCATACAGTCATATGAAATCCCGGAGGGTTTGATAACGACCCTTCCTCTTTTCCGGTCGATACCGCTGACGTTGCCCCAGGGGAAGATGACCAATCTGTGGACGACCAAATCCATATTGGCCTGGAATACCTGTTGTTTCAGTTCTTCGATATTCATTAGTCCTATAGTAGTTATCATTGGCGCCCTATTCTATTTCGAGCATCACTACCGCTTTGGCCGGCAAAACAACCGACAACGCGCTGCCTCCCGAAAGGGTAGCGCCTTTAAAATCCTTTACAGTGATATTAGACGGTTGTTCAAAACTGTTGTAATCATTGATCTTAGCGGAAGTGAGCACTTTCCCCGTTACCTTTTTCGCCGATATTCCCCGTAATTGCGTCTCAATACGTTGTTCGTTCGAGAGATCGGCATTCACCAGAGTGACGTGTATCTTACCGGTTGCATCTTTCGATGCCGAAACGCTTACCGCATCAATATCTTCATTACCGTGCCGGTATTTGTTGCCTGTAAAAGAAACCGGCAGCAATGTTGCATCTTGGTGTACCTTGTAGAGATAAAATACCCAATAGGTCGGAGTGAGTACCATCTTTTCTTCATCGGTGAGTATCACAGACTGTAACACGTTGACTGTTTGGGCTAGATTTGCCATTTTTACACGGTCGCTGTGGTTATTGAAGATATTCAAGTTGATACCTGCCACAATAGCATCGCGCAGGGTATTCTGTTGATAAAGGAATCCGGGATTGGTACCGGGTTCCACGTTGTACCACGTCCCCCATTCGTCCACAATCAGCCCTATCCGTTTATACGGATCGTAACGGTCCATAATGGTAGAATGCCTGGTGATCAATTCATTCATGAACAGCGTTTTCCGGATGGTAGCAAAGTACTCCGCTTCATCGAAATTCGTGGCAGAGCCTTTATCGTTCCAGTTCAAGGGTACCGTATAATAATGCAACGACAAACCGTTCATACGTCCCCCGGCTTTTCTCATCAGCGTTTCAGTCCAATTGTAATCATCCCCGTTGGCGCCACAGGCAATTTTGTACAGACGATTATCCCCGTAATTACGACAGAAGGTGGCGTACTGACGATACAGGTCGGAATAGAAATCCGGGGTCATATTTCCGCCACATCCCCAACTTTCGTTGCCCACTCCCCAGAATTTGACTTTCCATGGTTTTTCTCGCCCGTTTTGCCGGCGCAGGTTAGCCATGGGACTCTCTCCGTCGAAAGTGATGTACTCTATCCATTTGGACATCTCCTCCACCGTACCGCTACCCAAATTCCCACTGATATATGGCGCGGCGTCAAGTTGCTCGCATAGGTCGAGAAATTCATGGGTACCGAAACTATTGTCTTCCACCACCCCGCCCCAATGGGTATTGACCATTTTGGGCCGTTGATCACGCGGACCGATACCGTCCATCCAATGGTATTCATCGGCGAAGCAGCCGCCCGGCCAGCGCAGGTTGGGAATACGGACATCCTTCAGCGCCTCCACAACATCGTTGCGGATGCCACGGGTATTGGGAATGGATGCCTCTTCACCTACCCAGTATCCGCCGTAAATACAGTGACCCAGGTGTTCGGAAAAATGGCCGTAGATATGCCGGCTGATAGCGCCTTTTTCCTGATCGGCCTCGATGGTCAAACGGTTTTGCGCATTAAGGGTAATGGAACTGGCTATCGCCAGCATAAAAACCTGAAATAATTTCTTTCGTTTCATAGATGCTTATTTTTATTTACCTTATTTTCGATATTGTATTTGTTCAGATGGATTTAATTCGTCAAAATAACCACTCCTTCAGATAGAACAGTCAAGGTGATCTTTCCGTATACCATTGCTCCCCGTGGCGACGCGCCAATACGACATATTTTCCGGGATAGCCGTCAATAAACACCGTTTCATCCCCATTCCATTTCCTGAGAAAACCGAAACCTGCAAATCCCGATCCGGGCTCACTATAATGAAATCATTGGAAGAAATATACTGAAACAGGCAGGTCATGAACAATATAGTCAATAATTTCTTCATGATGATAAATTAATCTTAGACGATTTCTCGCTATAACATAACTCGAACAAGTTAGGTTCCGTTCATTTGGATAAGTAACTATTGTTCGGCAATGCTTCAAGCGAATTTGACTTTGCTTTCACTTAACCGTTATTTTGGCTTAACGGAATAGTTGCCCGCATTTATTGTGACAAAATTAGTGATAAGTGTAGAAATATACACTTATTTTTATATGTTTAAAAACATAAAATTGAAAATTCTCATTCCCGATCCGATAGCTAAAACTGTTATATTAAAATAATCATTTCAGTAGGTATTACACATATTCAGATACCGGAGATTGATGAAATATATTGTACCTTTGCGCAAAAAAGGAGATATTCTTAAATGACGCCGTTTTATATAGAACAAGAGAAGTTTTTGTTATCGGTAGATTGTATAATACTTGGCTTTAAAAAAGGGAAATTGTATCTATTAATCTCGAAACGTAAATTTGAACCGTTGAAAAACCAGGATACCCTGATGGGCGGATTCTTGCGTTCCGACGAAAATCTCGAAGACACAGTTTCGCGCGTGTTATACGAATATACCGGCATTAAGGATGTGTATATGGAACAGGTATGCACGTATGGGAACATTAACCGCGACGAAGGGGAGCGTGTGATCTCTGTTGCTTATTATGCCCTTATAGACCTTGAATTATTCGATGAAGAATTGTGCAAAACACATAACGCTCGCTGGGAGGAACTGGATAAGGTAGGAAAACTGATCTTCGATCATAATCAAATGCTGAACGATACTATTGAAATATTGAGAAGAAAAGCGGCTATACAGCCATTGGGATTTAATTTGCTCCCTGAAAAGTTTACTTTGCCACAATTGCAGTTTTTGTATGAAGCCATTTATCAGACTGCACTGGATAAACGCAATTTTCGCAAAAAAATCCTGGAAATGGATATACTTGAAAAACAGAAAGACAAAGACAAATCAACTTCAAAACGCGGAGCATTCTATTATAAATTCAACAAAGAGAAATACGACCAATTGCTCCAAAAAGGGTATTATTTCTCTTTGTGAAAAATTATTTAACGGCCTTTATTTCATCCTGAGACAACGCTCTGTTATATATCCTGATATTGTGTATAGCGCCTTTAAATCCTCCGGGATTTATTTCGGAAAGCGACAATCCTTTCGCTTCTACATATTGATCGGCAAGTCCGTCTATATAAGTTCTTACAACACCTTCTTCATAGGTGATTGCCAACTGAAACAGTTCGGGTTTTACCGGTGCGTACTGGCGTCCCCCTGTTTCCCTGTGCTGCATTCTCCACGCATCGGAGTTTCCCAATACATTGTTACTGATTGCTTCATTATTTCCCACTTTTATATAAGGTCTTGGCTGCTCTCCTTCTTTAAGTCCGTATGTGAAAGCATCTGTTTTTATGATCTCGCCGTAGAAAGCATCGTGATCTACAGAAACAGCGACAATGATGGTAAACTTATCCGACTTTGGGATATCGATATCTCCCACATCGTCAGGGGAAACAGTGCTATCGATGTTATGATAGAGAAGACCTTTATTCATATTGATTTCATATGAGGGAATATCCATACTGGTACGTATGGCTGTTGGATAGCCAGGCCGGGCGGAGCTTACGATCCAGTCATAATAATCGCCATACATCCATACTATTTGCGGATTCTTTCCTTCATTGGTTATGACAAAGGGACGGATATTGTTTTTGGGAGAATCGTATGTCAACTGCTCCGTGGATGCCAGTGTCCCTTCGGGCGTGACGGTGAATTTCTTGAGCTCATATATATGCCCATGTTTTCCTTCCACCGACGCCGAACCGTAGATGATTGACGGGTCGGCTTTATCAATCGTCATACCGCCGCTGTAACATTTCTCTAATCCGGGAGTCTGATGGAAATGCCCTCCGGCATGCGAAAGGAACGTTTTACGCCACTCTGAGCCTGTCCATCTTACATGGTAGTAATCGTGGGATTCCTTATCCTCGCTGATCCTTACCACGGCGATCACCGGTTTTTCTTCGTCTGTAATTGAAATTTCCCAAAGCCAGTTGCGATAAGGGGAATCTTCTGCAACCGCATCGGGATAGCTGTTTTTGTAATTTGCTGTCGCTTCCACATTATGCAACGTTTCGTCTCCCACCCTTGCCAGCTTCTGCCCTTTGATATCTTTCAGTTCATAGGTGTTGATATCTATGTAATTGAAATAGATGTAATTAACGCTCTGATTATCAGGGTGTGTTGTGGTATAAGCCATGTATATCCTGTCTTTTTTGTTCGACATGTACTTTGCATAAGGTCTTACCCCTCTTCCCCCTTCCTGTGACTGCAAAATCTGATAAGGGCCCCAGTCAAAACGGACTTTATTATCCTTGTCGGGGATGGTGAGCCTGGCAATGGTTGGATGCCAGCCTATTCCACGCCAGCAAAGATAGATATGGTCGGGATCATCGGAGAGGATAAATGGAGAAGGATAGGTGGTATTGTTGGCGGTTTCCAACCGTATCTCCTTACCCAATGTGGTGATATCACCCGGTTTTTGAGAAACACGATAGTAAAAACAAGGCTCGTCGGTATG
>JAISZV010000083.1 GCA_031284475.1 Proteiniphilum sp.
GATCCTCAACGTGAAAGGAATGTTGGAGGAACTGAAAAGGCAAAACGTCAAAGGATACTTCACAATCGAATATGAAGCGGACTGGGAAAACAACCTGCCGCAAATTAAGCAATCGATAGGATATTTCAACCAAATAGCGGAGGAAATACTATAAAAAATGAGACGTAGAAAATTCTTAAAAACAATGTCGGCGGGAAGCGCCCTGCTGGTCACGCCGGCAGGATTACAAAGCATGCCTGCGACGAATGTTTTGGAGCGGATATCCGTTATACAAAAAGAGGAGATATTAACGGCAGATATCGTCATCATCGGAGGAGGTTTGGGTGGCGTCGCTTCGGCCCTTTCTTCACTCCGAAATGGAAAAAGAGTGATTCTCACGGAAGAGACGGACTGGCTGGGCGGACAACTTACCCAACAGGGAGTTCCTCCCGATGAACACCGGTGGATAGAATATACGGGCTCCACAAAAACGTACAGGGATTTTCGGAATAAGATAAGAGAATATTACAAAAGGAATTATCCGTTAAAAGAACATCTCAGGAACGACTCATACCTGAATCCGGGAAATGCTTCGGTATCGCGTTTTTGCCATGAGCCCCGGGTTGCCCTGGCAGTAATCAATGAAATGTTGGCGCCCTATACAAGTTCCGGTAAACTAACAGTATTATACCGCTACAAAGCCGTAAAAAGTTCCGTAAAAAGGGACTCCATCGAGGATATAACTGTAAAAAACTGCGTAACGGGGGATATAAAAATATTGAAAGCTCCCTATTTTGTCGATGCCACCGAATTAGGCGATCTCTTACCGTTAACCGGAACGGAATTCGTTACAGGTGCGGAATCCGGAAAGGATACAGGAGAACTACATGCCCCGGAGCATAGCGATTCTGAAAATGTACAGGCTTTCACCGTGTGTTTTGCAATGGATTATCTTCCCGAAGAAGATCATGTTATTCCGAAGCCTGCGGATTACGCATTCTGGAGAGAATTCACTCCTCAACTAAAACAATCCTGGCCCGGGAAGTTATTGGATCTCCACTATTCCAATCCCCGGACTTTAGAGAAACGAGAGTTATGCTTCGATCCTACGGGCAAAGGATGCGGCAACATCTTCAATCTCTGGAGTTACAGAAGAATTGCCGATAAAAATAATTTTGAAGAAGGGGCATACCTTAGTGATATCACATTGGTAAATTGGCCACAAAACGACTATTTCCTGGGGAATCTGATCGGAGCGTCCGGAAAAGATTTCCATACCTACGTAGAAGGAGGAAAACAATTAAGCCTGTCGCTATTATACTGGTTACAAACAGAAGCGCTACGCCCTGACGGCGGAAAAGGATGGCCGGGATTACGACTACGGAAAGACGTCCTGGGATCGGATGACGGACTGGCAAAATATCCGTATGTGAGGGAATCAAGGCGCATCAAATCTTTATTTACCGTTATAGAACAGCATGTAGGAAAAGAAAACAGGGCGTTGGTAGCTTCGGAAAATAAGGATAAAGCCGCTTTTTTTCATGACAGTGTCGGGATCGGCTATTATCCCATCGACCTGCACCCATCAACAGGAATGAATAACTATATTGATATGGATGCTTTAAGGTTTCAGATACCTTTGGGCGCCCTGCTTCCGGTACGGATGAAAAATCTTATTCCTGCCAATAAAAATATAGGTACTACCCATATTACCAACGGTTGTTACCGCTTACACCCAGTGGAATGGAACATCGGTGAAGCAGTGGGAGAATTACTCTCTTTCTCGCTGGATAGCCGGTATACCCCGCATCAGGTACGGGCGCAAAAAGGGATTTTAAATGATTTTCAATCTCGGCTCCGTTCACAGGGAATCGAAACCGAATGGCCGTCGGATGAAGAACTGGAAAAGATGCAATATTAAGATTGAGCAGACTAAATGAGAATAGCGGTTACGCTTCTTGTCATCTTTTGTTCATGCCATCAATAACAGCGGAATGTTATTGATGAGATTCCACACAAATATCTTAAATTAATGTGGCACCAATAAGTTAAGCGACCTGGGATTTACGGATGTGGTAGTGGATATTCGCCCTATTTCCGGTCATACTGATTCTGAAACCTTTTATACAGAATTGGCAAATGCAGGTTAAAAAACAAGATAGAATACAAAAAGTAAAATAATCATATGTAATTGCAATCTACTAAAAACCAAGATACACGAAAAAATATGAGACAACTTTTATTTTTATTTCTTTTTACGTGCAGCTTTTTTTCTTCCTGTTCAAACAATGATGATAAAAACAGAGGAGATAACAATAATCCGGAAATTCCAATAGATATCGAAGAACCTACTGAAGCCACTAAACCTATTCAGATGTGGATAGATGCTCATGCAAATCTTAGCCGGTTTGCAAATAAGAAAAACATTGCATCTTATATGGAGAAAATGAAAGAGACCGGATTCAATGAAGTATATGTTGATGTAAAACCAGGTATTGGCTATGCGTTATATGACAGCGACATTCTGCCTCAACTGACTAAATGGGGTAATGAGATCGTTAATCGTGACTGGGACTATCTTGCTTTCTGGATTGAAGAGGCTGAACGCTTGGACATGAAGGTAATTGCAAGCCTTTCGGTTATGGGATATGGGTATACTAAAACTAAAGAGGGACTGATTTATGATGATGATAGATGGAATGGCAAAACACAGGTGGAGATGCCGGATAATAATCCTGATAATCTTGTGGATATGCGTGATCAAACCAATATTGATGCAGCCATGTTAGACCCAAGCCTGCCGGAAGTTCAATCATTTGTAATTTCAATAATTGAAGAAATTGCAACAAAATATCCCAAATTGAAAGGGATTTGTTTAGATTATTGCCGCTGGTATG
>JAISZV010000101.1 GCA_031284475.1 Proteiniphilum sp.
GCCACCGCTTCGGCCTGGCTCAGGTCGAACTTTCCGTTACGAAACGCGCGACGGGTAAATTCGCCTGCTCCGGCCAACCGTGCACCGTCGGCAAGCAACAGTTCCATGATCTTCTGCTGAATGTAAACCGAGCCGTGGCAAGATATTTCCACGCTTTCCTCACCCGTAAATGAGTGGGGGGCGCGGAAAACGGAGACCAGCACTTCATCCAGCACTTCATCCTCCATCATGATCTTTCCGAAATGAACGGTATTGGCAGCAGCCTCACTCAATTTCTTTCCGGAAGGAGAATGAAAGATCCGGTCGGTCAGTTCGCAACTACCCTCGCCCGAAAGGCGGATAACGGCTATCGCTCCCATACCGGGAGGAGTTGATATTGCGCAAATTATATCTTCTGTCATATTTATGAACCGGGATTCTTAATCAAATCCCCACATTAGTAAAATCATTAAATCAAGCATTGGAACATTAGTACAGTCACATCAGCGCAGGCGCATTAACATTAATCACATTGGCACATCGGCACATTGGCACATTGAATTGTCAATACCTGAAACTACTTCCTCCCAAAAACTCGCGCAGCAGCGAAGTGGGTGGCAGTTCGCGGTCGGTGATATAATTGAAATAACCTAAAAATTTGAGTAAGCGGTATGCCTCTGAGTATTCCGGCACGGTACGCGGCACGCGCATCAGGATAGGTTCGGCATGACGGCGAATAGCCGCCAGTTCATAGATCATAGCCGAATTGAACATCACGTCGGCATTTTCCTGATAAGGGAATATCCACTTATCCTCACCGCGCCGGACGCTGTCCCAGCGGGAAATAGTCTGCTCAGCCGAATATCCCCGGTAGCGGTAATCACGTACAATGCGGCGGATCAACCTGTTATCGGAAGCTGGTATCCAGTTATGGTTATCCAGAGAGATAGTCGTCAATGCGGAGACATAGACCGTGAATTTCTTCTCCGGAGGAATATGCTCCGTCAATTCCGGATTCAGTCCATGTATACCCTCCACGATCAGGATGCTGTTCTCTTCCATCTTCAGATAGTTCTTTTTGAACTCACGCTTGCCCGTCACGAAATTGTAAAACGGCCGTTCGATCTCCTCTCCCTCCATAAGTGCGAGTATATGTTGCTCTAACAGGCCCATGTCGAGGGCATAGAGCGATTCGTAATCTCTCTCTCCATGTTCATCTAAGGGCGTTTGGTCTCTGTTAACGAAATAGTCATCTAAGGAAATACCCACCGGTTTCAGCAAGTTCACCAGCAATTGCACCTCGAGTCGTTTGCGGAAGGTAGTCTTTCCGGAGGAAGAGGGCCCTGATATTAGGTCTACCCGCACCCCCTCTTTGAACCGGCGGGTAATCTCTTCGGCAATACCGTCAATCTGTTTAGCCTGGTATGCTTCCGCCACCTGGATCACTTCAGACATACGGTTTTTCTGTTTCGCCCGGTTCAGATCGCCGGCATTATCCAATCCGCTTATTTTCAAAAACGCCAGATGTTCCCGATAGGCATTCAGCAATTTTTCCTGCCGTATTTCAGGCTCCAGTTCCACAGGATTCTCGCGGTTAGGTACCCGCAGGAAAAAGCCTCCGTTGTGCGGTTGAATATCGAACAGGGTGATATAACCGGTAGATGGCGTCAGGCTGCCGTAAAAATAGTCGATATACTCTTCCAGTTTTGAATAGCGGGAATAGAGAAAATCGGATGTTTCGAGTAGTCTTGCTTTGTCCTCCATTCCCCGCTCACGGAACAGTTTCACCACTTTGGCCGTTTCTTCTTCAACCTGAACAAACGGGATATCCGCTTCCACAATCGCCCTCATCCTTTTACGAATAGCATCCAATTCGGGCTTACCGACCGGCGCCTCCGCCTCTATCTGAAAATAATATCCTCTGGCGACGGCATGCTCAATATATGTTTCGGCATGGGGCAAGGTATCGTCCACCGCCTTAGCCAGAATAAAGCAAAGCGACTGCACATAGGTACGCATGGCCGAAGAGTGGGTCAGGTCTACATACTCTATTGTCTTCGGACGATATACCCTGTAAGCAAGCGATTCCGTCTTGTTGTTTACTTTCGCGTTCATAATCGGGTAAGGTAATGTAACTTCCAAAACGTCAATAAGTTCCCGCAAAGATGACCCTATTTTTACATCTTTATATATATCTGTGTTGAGGCAGTGCACACGAACGGTATCTGTCATACTGTTAATTTTTGCTTTTTACATTTCTTTGCAAGCTAATATTTTTTATCTATATTTGCACGCTAATATACGCTATTTTTCGGATATGGACTATAGTTTCTTCGATTTTTTAAAACTGGTAGGCTCACTGGCTCTGTTCCTGTACGGAATGAAAATCATGAGCGAAAGCCTGCAAAAACTGACCGGTAACAAGCTCAGGAATATTTTGTCGGCAATGACAAAAAACCGCCTGATGGGAGTATTGACCGGCATACTCATCACCGCCCTCATCCAGTCGTCCTCCGCCACTACGGTTATGGTGGTAAGTTTTGTGAACGCAGGATTACTGAGTTTAGTTCAATCAATCGGTGTGATCATGGGAGCCAATATCGGCACCACAGTCACCGCATGGATGATTTCCCTGTTCGGATTCGGGAAGCTGTCGATCAGCGCCTTGTCGATTCCATTGATGGGTATAGCGCTTCCGCTTATTTTTTCTTCAAAAAACAAGAACAAATCGCTGGGAGAATTTATTTTCGGATTTGCCTTTCTGTTTATGGGGCTTGATTTTCTGCAAAAATCCATGCCCGATCTACAGAACAACCCCGACGTGTTGTCTTTTGTGCAAAACTTCACAGACATGGGAATCGTGTCTGTCCTTTTTTTCCTGCTTGTAGGCACCATAATGACGGTCATCGTCCAATCTTCGAGCGCTACCGTCGCCCTTACCCTGATCATGGCGGTAAAAGGATGGATCGATTTTCCGAGCGCCGCCGCAATGATCATGGGTGAAAACATTGGCACCACTATCACCGCCAATCTTGCAGCTATCCCGGCAAACATATCGGCAAAAAGGGCGGCATTCGCCCATTTTATGTTCAACGTGTTGGGAGTTATCTGGATGTTATTCGTATTTACCTATTTTGTGGAAATTGTAGATACGATTGTTTCGGGGATTACATCCAACAGTCCAGCCGAAATGTCGTCGTTCATCGCCTCGCTTACTCCCGAACAATACACCCAGATCACAACACTTCCCAAATCGGAACTTTCTCCCGAACTTGTCTCCCTGCAAGGCAAGTACCTGAGCTACCAGGCGTCCACATCATACGGCTTATCGCTGTTCCACACGCTGTTCAATATCTGCAACGTTTTAATTATGATATGGTTTGTGAAACTGTATGAAAAGATATGTTTCACCGTTATCAGGCCAAAGCGGGGAGAGGAGGAAGACGAGGAGTTCATACTCCAGTATATCTCCACAGGAATGGCCTCTACGGATGAACTATCCATTATTCAGGCGGAAAAAGAGGAGGAAGTCTTTGTTCAACGCGTCCGGAAAATGTTTGGTTTCGTGAAGAAAATAACCAACATGGATCATAACGACAAGAAGTTTCTTAAATTGTATAACCGTACCGAAAAGTACGAAAATATATGCGATCAGATGGAAGTCGAAATAGGCTCTTATCTGGGCAAAGTTTCGGAAGGCAGGCTCAGCAACCAGAGTAAGGAGCACGTTCGATCCATCCTCCGCGGAGTGACGGAAATAGAAAGTATAGCCGACTCAAGTTGCAATATAGCCAGGCATTTAAAGCGGAAAATGGAAGCGGACGTTGTTTTTGAAGAGAATATTATCGCCAATATCAACAGCATGTACGAACTTTTGGACAAGGCTTTTGAAAATATGCAAGCCCTGCTCAGGAATCATAAAATAACGGAGTCCAATCTATTACACAGCAAAGGTATTGAAAGCAGCATCAATGAAAAGCGAAATCTCCTGAAGCGTGAGAATTTGGAGAATCTGAACCGAAATCTTTACTCATACCAAAACGGCGTATTCTATATGGATATAGTCTCGGAATGTGAACGAATGGGAGATTATATCATGAATGTAATTGAATCGTTAGAAGTGAAGCATATTTAAGAAGGAGATGAACGACTGGAAAAAAAGACTGAACGTTGTCTATTCCACCAATCCCGATTACCACTACAATGAAGAGGGAAATACGGAAAAAGAAACAAGTCCGAAGGAGAAACAACCGCTTCGCATCAGTTTAGACAAACGGAACCGCAAGGGAAAAGCGGTAACGCTTGTTACCGGGTTCACCGGAAGCGACGACGATCTACAGG
>JAISZV010000258.1 GCA_031284475.1 Proteiniphilum sp.
TATCATCTGGACTGTCTCCGGATGAAGGTCTTGTTTCCCGGAAATCCTTTATCTGTGTGACCGTTCTTCCCATTTGTATTCCTTTTTCTCTTGCAAAGATAATTACTGTGCTCGACAGACCGGTATTATTTTGCTTATACGCTAATAACCCAGACCATCCTCGAAGTACAATTTGACCACTTTTGCATAATACCTGCGATGCTTCTCTCTTGACTCCCAATTTTTTCTTCTTGCAACATATTGACTCTGTTTTATGAATCAACTTTTTTTCAGGGTAGACATCTCTGTTTGATCGTTTAAAAATCTTTCAGTTTCGTCCGCGTACGGTACGAAAGGATTCCCAGTATAGCGAGCGCAGCAAAGGCGGCTCCAATATAGATAAAGACAGAAGATACACCTTCGGTCTGGCCGTAAGAATGCATCCCGCTAAGCAGGTAATTTACTCCGAGAAAAGTCATCAACACGGAGGCGAAAGCAAATACCGAAAGCAGGTTAAAAAGCCATAGACTGTTCCATCTCTTCACCAAATGCAAATGTGTAACCATAGCGTAAACCACTACGGTGATCAGCGCCCAGGTCTCTTTGGGATCCCATCCCCAATATCTTCCCCACGATTCGTTAGCCCATACTGCGCCGAGGAATGTACCGGTAGCCATCAGAGCAAGCCCTACCAGCAACGACAAATTATTAATAATACTCAATTCCTTTACACGATAAACCAAACGGCTCCCCTTCCCGGAAGCCACCGTGACGCTGGTTTCGGAAGCCTCGCGGAGGCTGGAGTCTCCGGCCGGGGGAATATTCCCTGCAAAAGCCGTTTCGGAAGCCTCGCGGAGAACGCCGCCGCCGGACGAAAGAATATTCTTTGCAAAAGCCATTATCGAGAGATTGGTGATTCCCAGCAGAAAGCTAATGCCAAAAAATCCGTAAGCGGCGACAATCACCGCTACGTGGAACATCAACCAGGGGGACTTCAACACAGGCGCCAGCGTATCGATCTGCGGATCCATCCAGTTAAGCGCGGCGACAAAAAGAATAACCCCGCCGAAAAGCGTAGCGAGCGCACGGGTGAGGACGCTTTTCCGTCCGAAGATAAAACCGGCCAGCACCGTAACCCACGATACATACACCATAGTCTCGTACGAATTGCTCCAGGGCGCATAGCCCGATATATACCACCGCATCCCCATGCCGGACGCATGACAGAGAAACAATAACGCAATGCAAACGGTGAGCGCGGCGGCCGCATAACGCTTCCATCGCTTTTCGCCCAGCAGTTGCATCAAGGCGACAATGAGCAGCAGTCCGCCGGCGATAAAATAACCGGTTTTCGTACGATTGAAGATACCCAGCCGGTTATAGCGGAGTTCGGCCTGTAATTTCTCCGGTTGGATCAAAGAGGCTTTGTCGTTGCGCAACTGGTATGTCTCAATCACGTTCAACGCCTCATTCGCTCTGCTCCAATCGCCGCTCCTCAACGCTTGGCGCACTTCTGCAAGGTACTGTTGGAACGAATGTGTAATAAAGAGCGAATCCGTTTCGGAAAAGGCGGAAAGATCATCGCCCGGAGCGTACCACGTATGGGAAGGGTCATTCGGGTCGGGAAAGAGTCCGAACATGGTATAATTCAGCAACTGATAAAGAATATTCACCCGTTCATCGAGCTTGATCAACTCTTTTTCGGAAGAATTCCGCTTGTCCGCCGGACGATGGTAGATTTCCTGCAAGTAAGGCAGCAGCCTGTAATTCCCCTGCCGGTCGAAGAGATGATAATAAGGCACATACTCTTCCGGAAGATTATATTGCGCGCTTATCTCTTTATCGGGTAAGGCGATGAGGGGCGCCTGCACCCACATCTGCGGCATGGCGAGCAGGCCAAGCAGGAACTGGTCGGAATTGAGATCGCCGAATGTCTGCTCCTTATGTACCTTACGGAGGATTTCCGAAGAGAAAGTATTCATAGGCGTCGTCCGCCCGCGGAATTGTACCGGCAATGCGCCGAAACGGGCCGCATGAGAGGCCGAAATCTTGTTTTGTTGTATTGCGCCGGCCATCGACATGCCCGGTATATCCGGCACGTTACCCGACGCCCCCGCCGTTGATCCGCCCGGCACATCCTGCGCGTAACCGAATGTAGCGATCATCAGAAAAACCGGGACGACGAGCGCGCCTTTCCGGGCTTCCTTTAATTGCCGGCTCAGCTTCCGGAACCGGGAATCCGGCATAAGGAACATAAGGATAAAGCCTGCCACCAGCATGAGGTAACCGGTATAGGTGATGGTACGTCCCGCCACATCCCTGTTTACCGAGAGGATGGTTCCCTTCTCATCCTGGTCGTACGACGCCTGGAAAAAACGGTACCCCTTTACATCCAACACATTGTTCATAAACACTTTTTCCTTACGAATCTCTCCATCGACATAAACCAGCAAATCACTTTCGTAGGAGGAAGGGCTTTGGGAGCCGGGATAACGAATCAACCTGAAATCGGAGAGTTCCAGCGCAAAGGGTAAGGTTTCCGTTTTAACGCCTTTGGAGGTATGCATCACCATCCGGTCTGTTTTTTCACCTTCGCGGATGTGCATCTGTCCCTCTTTCCCGAACAGAAAAGTGGTCAACGCGCCCGTGAGGATCACCACCAGCGCACAGTGGATCATCAGCAGCGCCCACTTTTTCCTTTGGATAAAACGGCGGCTGAAAAGGATCAGGACAAAATTCACCGCCAACAGGAATTGCAGAAAGAAGAAAAGGGGCGAATAATAGACCAGCATCCCGGCGGCCTGCGTCCCCATCCGTTTTTCAATAAAAGTAGCTGTTGCCAATCCAACAGCGTAGATCAGCAACAGCGCTAAAGAGGTTTTATATGATGAGAGTAGCCTCAAGCCTCCTCCCATTGTTTACGAAGCAACTCAAGGGCTGCCGGCGCCACAACGCTACGGTCGCCCTGGGCGCCGCATTCAAAGCTGACATACTTGTCGTAGCCCATCATCTTGAGGCCTTTGAAGCCGTTCACGTAGTTATCCGCCTCGCCGTCTTCCCCAGGCATACTGCGCCGCTTACGGCTGGCTATATGCACATGTTGCAGGTACTCTCCGGCGGAAAGGAAGGCTGCCATATCGCAGTTCTCCTCCGAGGTCATGTGCCAGAAGTCGCCCATACATTTCACGCCGGGATTATTAATATCGCGGCAGATGGAGGCAGCGTCGGCCACTTGGCGAAGATAGAAGGCTTCCTTGCGGTTCAACGGCTCGAAAATAACGGTTGTTCCATGCTGTTGGGCAAAGTCGCCCATCTCATCGAACTGCCCGCAAAGGAAATCGCGCGTTTCCTGCGTATGGGGCATCACAGGCGTCTGACTGTTAAAAGCGGGAACGATGATTACGCCTACAGACGCGAGTTCTCCGGCGGCAACGATCAGTTTCTCCATCGTATCACGGCATTTTTTCCGTATCTCCGGATCGGTAGAGAGGATAAAACCATCAAAACCGGCACAGACGGCGCTCACTTTTATATTTCGTCCTTTGAGCGCATCTTTCATCTCCTGTAATCTCTCAAGCATGGGTTTTCCGTGCGGTTCAAATCCCACCACGCCATGCTCTTCCATAAAATCGAGCTTCTCATTCAGGGTTGTACCGGGAGCGGTTCCTTCCTGGAAAGAGATATTCAGTTTCGCTTTGGCGGAAAGGTCACCTCCCTTTGCCGTCGCCGGTCCTTGTCCTGATTTGGAGGATGCAGCGTTGCATCCTCCGATAACCATGGCGGCAGATCCGGCAAGAGAGGCTTTCAAAAATTTTCTCCTGTCGAGTGTCATAATTGTCGCTGTTTATTTTCCACTTCCCGGTACGGGTACTGTAAATCCTTTCATATTCATCTTACCGATATTCAGGTCGGCAGGCGTATAATCGAGCGGAGCGGCGGTCATGGCGTCCCAAGTCACTTTCTGTCCCGTATAGGCTGACTCGCGTCCCATGATGCCGGCCATATTAGAAACGGCCGTTTCCGACGCCAGTTCAATCGGTTTATTACTCCGTATGCAGTTAATCAGGTTGACATGCTCCAGTGTATAGGGATCGGTCTGCTGGAAACTGTTCTTTTCAGCTTCGCCGTCATATTGCCAGACCACGTTGCCGGCAAGGTCTTTGATTACATGCCCACCGTTGCTCGACCACGATCCTTTTGTTCCCTGGATAAACTCGCTCACATTATTGGCGCAACCATCTATCTGGCGGCACATGCTGTGCATGTGTATGCCGTTCTCCATAGTGAAGTCGATACTGAAATTATCGTACTGGTCGCCTGTTACGCGACGCTGGCGCGAGCCGAAACCGACAGCGCTGACGGGCTTCAGTCCGGTGATCCAGGTAAACACATCGATATTATGCACATGCTGTTCTACGATATGATCGCCCGATAGCCATTTCCAGTTTACCCAGTCGCGCACCATATATTCAAAATCGCTCCACTGTGGTTGCCGGTCGCGGTACCACAACATGCTCTGGTTCCAGTAAACCGTTCCGCCGGTAATCTCGCCGATGGCGCCGTTCATGATCTGCTTATACGATTCCACATAGCTGCGCTGATGGTGGCGTTGCGTTCCGGTAACCACAGTCAG
>JAISZV010000280.1 GCA_031284475.1 Proteiniphilum sp.
AATACCATTCTTCCGTCTGTTCATCGAAATGAGTCCTTATTTTCTTCTCTTCAAACAATTTAATAGCTGTTTCCTGTGTCATAATTTCAGATATATTTTGAATGCAAAGATAATCATTATATCTCTATCTTTTTTAATCGTTTGCCGCTAAAGCCGAGCGATTTGGCTATCAAAGTATTATGAGCAGGCAAAAAACGTATATACGTTTTCCCGGCAAAGTATATTTTGGGGCATCGTAAATTTGCAGTTCCTTTTCCTTGTTTTTCCATCTTGCAGCGAGTGATCCCTAATGAGCTTATCAAATTCTTTGAAAAATTAGTCAATGATGAAATAAATTTCTGTAACTTTACGGTCGGAAATCATAGCGAAATTATTAGTAAATAAATAGTTTTCAGCGCTTTAAAATTACTATTTTTTCTGCTATATTCCTAATCTTTTTCTACTTTTCTTACATCGAACTCGCCTTATTATAGGATAGAAATGGAAAAACAAATTACAAAACGAGTGGCGACTCATTTTATTTTAGTCGCTACTAAATCGTAAGGCTGTTTTATTTACCGGAAGAGTTAGTATGACGTTAAAAAAAAGTGATAAAGCAACGAAGCGGAAATTAGCGCTTTGGCTGGTAATTGCAGGAGGATTGTTTGCGGTGGTATTCGCATTCAGCCTCAGTACAACGCTGTCGGAATGGTATATGCGTGGGGCCTATCCCGTGGTGGCGACGGTTTTCTCTTTTATCTCGGCTCTCTTTCCTTTTTCATTGTATGACTTGTTCCTGATTGTGGCGGCGCTATGGTTGATAAAGTTGATTGTGTTTGTCATCATCCGAAAAACCGCTTTCTCAAAATTTCTCCGTTCATTGATCCGCTTCGTGACGGTGATTGTAGCCTGGTTCTATTTCGGCTGGGGAATCGCCTACTTCCGGGAAGATTTCTACAGCCGCTGTGATGTGGCGGAAACGTCGTTCGATCCGGGAGTTTTCAGGGATTTTGCCGTCCGGTTCATCGATCATATAAACCGTTATTATACCGATTGTACGGATATGGATAAGGCGGGCGTACGGCGCGAAGTCGAATTAACGTATCAGGTATTGCACAAGCCGCTGAACATACCGTACCCCAACGGAAAAAGGAGGGTGAAGCCGATGATGTTTGAAACGGTATATTCCAAGATGGGTATTTCGGGATATTTCGGGCCGTTTTTCAATGAGCCTCATGTGAATGAGTACGGTCTGAATTTTACCTATCCGTTTACTCTGGCGCACGAAATGGCCCATCAGTTCGGAGTCGCCGCCGAATCGGAAGCAAACCTGTATGCTTTTGTGGTTTGCGCCCGCAGCGACGATGAAAAGATACGGTACAGCGCCTATGTGTCAACGCTCCGGTATGTGTTGAACGATATACGCCGCTTCCTTCCTGAGGAGTATGAATCGCTGGCTTTGTCCATCCGGCCGGAGATCATTGCCGATCTGAAACGGAACCGGGAGCATTGGCTCGCGGCGAGAAACGAATCTTTGTCGAATGTTCAGGATAAAATGTATGATGCTTATCTGAAGACAAATAAAGTGAGTTCGGGGCAGGCTAATTACTCTGAAGTGGTAGGATTACTGGTTTCGAGTTATGATGTTTTATTATAAGATTTTCATTGCTGGCAAAATTTATTAGTGAAAAATATTATTGTTGATGATTTAATTTATCCAAAGTCTGGGGAAGCTTTCTACCATAGGCAGAAAGTGCAAACGAGATATAGGGAAGGTTTCGACCATAGGTAGAAAGTCCAAACGAGATATAGGGAAGGTTTCGACCATAGGTAGAAAGTCCAAACGAGGTCTGGGGAAGCTTTCTACCATGGGCAGAAAGTACAAACGAAGTCTGTGTGGACTTTACTTTTTCCTATGAGAATTATTTATAAAAAAATGTTCATTTGATTTTTTTCGCGCAACTCTCACATCTCACATCCCCAATCCAACATCCCAAATCCCAACGTATTACTCCAAATATTCCCCGACTTTGCCGCTGATTTGCAGCAGAGATATTTCGTAGAGTTTGGTACTGTACTGCGCGGTGAGAAGCCTTTGTCCCGCTTCGAGCAGGCTGTTTTGCGCTTCCCGGAGTTCTAATCCTGAGAGGTCGCCGATCTTGTACCGTTCCATGGCGATTTCGTAATTCAACTCTGCATTTTCGAGGCTTTCGAGTTCCAGATTAGTCAAATCTATATTATTCTGGTAGGCCATCCACATATTGGCGAAGTCGCTTTCCAGCGCCAGTTTGTCTCTTTCAACCTGCAACTTCCGGTTTTGGACGGTGATCTCGGCATTCTTCTGTTCCCTTCTGCGATTGAACCCGTTGAAGAGGGTATAACCGAGTGTAAGTCCTACATTTGGCCCCCAGGTACGTTGCCTGTCGAGCGTACCTGTATTATAGTTGTAGTGTGTAAATCCATAGCTTGCATTCAACCGCAGATAGGGGTAATTGTTGCTTCTCAGGGTTTTAAGATCCAATTCGCTCAGTGTTTTGTTTTTTCCGCTCAGCAGGAGGGCTGTATTATGCTGCATTGCCCGGTTAAACAGGTCTTCTTTCGAGAGGGCGGTATTGAAAAGAATAGTAGTGTCCTTCGCCAGGAAGTGTTGCTCCACGTCGCCCCCCATCATTTCATTCAACCGTATCCGGGAACTGTTGAGTATTTCGTACTGCTGGATGAGCAGCGAACTGTCCGCATTGAAATCAACCTTTGCCTGTTGCAGGTCGAGCCTCGAAAGGGAACCTACCTGGTATCGGGCTTCTACGATACGCAACCGTTCTTTGGAAAGCGATACCGCATATTGAAAGTTTTGCAGCCGTATCTGCTGTTGCACATAGTTGTAATATTCCGCCGTGAGGTTGGCAATGAAACCTTCCACAGCCAGCCGGGTATTTAATTCTCCCACCGTTTGCAACTCTTTCAGCCGTTGATAATTTGTTTGCACCCGGAATCCCTCGAAAAGCGTCCAGTTGAGGTTCAGGCCGGCGTCCAGCGTTTGAGTATTGGAATTACGACTTTTCAGCGCCTCTTCTTCTTCCGGCGGATATTGGTCGGAATTACTGTTGCGCAGGTTGTAACCGGAGTTCAGGCTGACCTCCGGCAGGAATCCTGCATTCCCCAATGTGACATTATTGTCGGAGATCAATTCTTCGTTGCGTACGATGCGCAGATCGTAATTGTTCTCCAGTCCGATTCTCAGACATTTCTGCAAATCCATCGCCAACTGTGCGGAAGCAACAGATGAAAGCAGGAGCGAGAGCAGTAACGGCACACTTTTTATTATCATAGCTCTTTCTTTTTCAGTCTTTTCATTTCTTTTACTTCCCTGTCGGTAGAGAAATAGACATACATAGCCGGGATGAGGAAAAGGGTGAGTAGGGTAGAGATGAGCAACCCGCCTACTACGGCCGTTCCCATAGCGATCCGCCCGTTAGCTCCTTCTCCGGTGGCGAACATAAGGGGTATCAATCCGAGGATGGTGGAGATACTGGTCATCAGGATGGGGCGTAGCCGTTGCACCGACGCTTCTATGATCGCTTTGAACTTATTAATGCCGGCGTTCTGCCGCTGGTTGGCAAACTCCACGATAAGTATTCCGTTCTTGGCTACCAGGCCTATCAGCATAATGATCCCGATCTGGCTGTAAATATTCATCGTAATTCCGAACATCCACATAAACAGCAATGCCCCGAACAGGGCCAAAGGAACCGTGAACATAATGACGAACGGATCTTTGAAACTTTCGAACTGCGCAGCCATCACAAGGAAAATCAACACAATAGCCAGGGTGAAAGCGAAAAGCAGGCTGGAAGAACTTTCCCGGAAGTTCCTTGATTCGCCTTCGAGGGCAGTCCTGAACGTTTCGTCCAGCACATCGGCGGCAATCCTGTCCATCTCTTCCAACCCTTGGCCTAATGAATAGCCGGGCGTCAGTCCCGCCGAGATGGTGGCCGAATTGAAGCGGTTGTACCGGTAGAGCTGGGGTGGGGCGACCGACTCTTCGAGTTTTACCAAGTTGTCCATCTGTATCATCTGCCCGGCGTTATTTTTGATGTAGATGGTTTTCAGGTTGACCGGCGTATTGCGCTGTTGGCGGTTGATTTCACCCAGTATCTGATACTGTTTACCGTTCATGTAGAAATAACCCATCCGCTGGCCGCTGAGCGCATATTGAAGGGTTTGCCCGATGTCGCGGGTACTTACCCCTAACATAGCAGCCTTGTCGCGGTCGATGATGATCCGTGTTTCCGGTTTGGTAAACTTCAAATCTACGTCGCTCATCTGGAAGTGCGGGCTTGCGTTCATCCTATCCATGAAAAGAGGAATAAACTCCTGCAATTTCTCAATATTGGGCGCCTGCAATACATACCGTATCGGCATGCCGGCGCGGCGGCCGCCGAAAGTAGATTGCTGCTGTACGAATGCGCGGGCTGCGTTTTCGTTCCTCACGGCCAGGGTGATGGAGTCGGCTATCTCCATCTGGCTGCGTTCGCGTTGGTCTAAGTCGGGCAGCACCATGCGTATCATACCAAATCCGCCGCGGATCATGGTGATATTCGATTCCTTTTCGGGAGTGATGGAATCGGCTATCTGTGAGATGCGCTCGGTATAGTCCCTGATAAATTCGTAGGTGGCTCCCTCCGGGGCGGAACTTCTGATCATCACCACGGAGCGGTCTTCCAGCGGAGCCATCTCCGCAGGTATCCTATTCCAGAAAAAAACAATAAATACTCCGGCAATGCCGATAACAGGCAGTACGAGCCATTTACGGTGCAGGAACAAACGCAATGATCTGTCGTAAAACCTGTTCAATCCGTCGAAGATTATTTCGGTCTTTTCGTAAAGTTTACTCTTTTTCCGCCTTCTTGCGAGCATTTTGGATGAAAGCATCGGCACAAAAGACAAGGCGGCGAAAGAGGAGATAATAACCGCTCCGGAGATCACGATACTAAATTCGCGGAACAGCCGCCCGGTCATCCCTTCCAGAAAGACGATAGGAATAAATATCGCCACTAATGTAATGGTAGTGGAGATTACGGCGAAAAATATCTCTTTGGATCCCATAATGGACGCTTCTTCCGGATCCATTCCGCCCTCAACTTTCTGGTAGATGTTCTCGGTTACTACTATGGCGTCGTCCACTACAAGCCCTACCGCCAATACGACTGCCAACATCGACAGTACGTTGATGGAGAATCCTGCCAGGTACATCACGAAGAAGATACCGATCAGCGAGATCGGAATCACTAATGCGGGAATCAGGGTTACGCGCCAGTTCCTCAGGAAGACAAAGATGATGGCTACAACCAGAATGAAGGCGATGAGCACAGTGCTTTCTACCTCACTGATAGAAGCTCTGATAAATTTGGTGTTATCGAATGCCACGTCGATGGTTATATCTTCGGGAAGGTCTTTGCGCATTTGTTCCATACGTACCCTTACCTCGTCGGCAATACTGATATGGTTGGCGCCCGGTTGCGGGATGATTACACAACTCACCATAGGCACTCCGTTTCTTTTGAGGATATTCTGGCGGTTGGCCGCATCTAATTCGGCAAAACCCACATCGCGGAAGCGCACAATACGGAAGTCATTCTCTATGAGGATCAGATTGTTGAAGTCTTCCGGAGTCTGCATTAATCCCATGGTACGTATGGATTGTTCTATATGGTCGCCTTCGATACTCCCGGCGGGAAGTTCTATATTTTCCTTGTCCAGCGCATTTTTAATATCTATCGGGGTGATATTATATGCGGCCATCCTGAGGGGATCGAGCCACAAACGCATGGCGTACCGATATTCTCCCCATATCTCCACGGCGCTTACGTTGGAGATGGTTTGTAGCCGTTCTTTTACGGTGAGATCCGCAATCTCGGAAAGTTCCAGCATCGACCGGAGCGGACTTTGTACGGTGATCTGCATAATGGGATCGGAGTCCGCATCCGCTTTCGATACCGTAGGCGGATCAACGTCGCGGGGCAGGTATCTTTGCGCGATAGAGACTTTATCCCTCACATCGTTCGCGGCAGTCTCCATATCAATGCTCAACTCGAACTCTACGGTGATCCGCGAACTGCCCTGGCTGCTTTGGCTGATGAGTGAACGGATTCCCGGAATGCCGTTGATATTCTGTTCCAGCGGCTCGGTGATCTGGTTTTCGATCACCTCTGCGTTGGCGCCGGGGTAGGATACATTGACGGTAATGATGGGATTGTCTACGTTGGGGTATTCGCGGACGGGAAGACTGGTATAGCCTATCATCCCGAAGATGATGATGATCAACACCATCACCGTGGCCAAAACCGGTCGTTTTATACTTAATTCCGATAAGTTCATTTTGTTAATCTACTCTGTTTTCAACCATTTGGCCGATCTGTACCGGCATCCCGTTCCGTAACTGCATTACGCCGGTGGTAAGAAGCGTGTCGCCTATCTGGAGGCCTTTGATCACTTCAACCGATGAGGATGTGCGCATGCCTGTAACGATCTCCATCTCTCTTGCTCTTCCGTTGTCGTACAGGTAGGTAATATCACGTCCCATCTCCTTGATGCTGGAGATACTTGGTATGACGATGGCATTGTCGATCCGGTTCAGATTGATCCGGATGCTGGCAGACTGTCCCGGTTTCATTTTTCCGTCGGTATTGGGATAGCGGGCGCGTGCAAAGAGGTTGAGCGTTTGTACGTCTAACCGCGATTCCACGGCGTAAACCGTTGCGTTATATACTGTCAGGTCGTTTTCTACCGTAAAAGAAATTTCTGTTCCCGGTTGGATCATATTCACGAAATTCTGGGTAAGGGAAAATTCGATCTTCAGGGGGGAAATCTTGGTGAGGTTGGTGACCACTACCGATGACGAAGCGTAAGCTCCTTCGCTCACCTGCCTCAATCCGATCATTCCGTCGAAAGGCGCCCTCAGTTCGGTTTGCTGAATACGCGCCTTTACCAGTTCTATATCTGCTTTCAACGTTTCTAACTGGGTAGCGACCGATTGGTAAGTCTCCTGGCTGATGGCGTCTTTCTCAAGAAGTGTCTGTTGACGATATAGCCTGTCTTCTGCCAATGGCAACTGGGCTTCCAGTTTCCTGAGTTCGGCCTGCAACGGAGCGTCGTTTACCTTTGCCAGCAACTCTCCCTTTTGCACGTGGGAACCCTCCTCGAAATGGATGTCGGTGATCTTTCCTGCCGACTCGAAAGTGAGATCAACCTCCTCGTCCGGTAGCAAAATCCCTGTGATCCGGAACATATTGTTCAACGTCTGGGGTTTCAGGACAGTAGCATTTACCATCAGCGCCGACCTGCCGGCTCCCCTATCCGCCATACGCGGGAGGGACGCATTTTCCTGCCTGCCCGAAACAAACAGTTGCTTGATCTTTGGGAAGAATGCCATCCCCGCGATCAGCACTGCGATGGAGGCAAAAACAATTATTTTCGTTTTCCTGTTCATATAATTGTGTTACTCTTTTCTACTCCTCTGCAAACCTCTATTCCTGTTTTTTGCTCTATATCACGCATAAAAAAAATTTACCAAAGATACCTATTAAAGTAGAAAAAAGTGGTCTTCAAGTTGGCTTTTAGTTTTTTTTAGGCCTTAAAATCGATATATCATTCAAATAAATCGATGAATCTTACTCCGATCAACAATTAAATAACTATTTTTGACATCCGAAAACGGAGTTCAATATAATCGAGAAATATAAATTGGATGAATATGAAAAAATTGTTTTTTGCAAAGATAATGATTTTTTCAAAATACCCTTTCTCTTTCAGAATTTTACGAAAAAGCGAACTGAAATGGGTAACGATATAGAAACGAGCGAAGTACGCTTGTTTGCTGCGTTTTGCATTGTTTCAAATAACTCATTGCAAAGGTAATTTTATTTTATTTCAGATATGCAAAAGCAGTATTAAATATTTTTTCGCTTCCGCCACATTTTAACGGAAGCCCTGTTGTAACTTTGTACCCGTAGTCAATAAAAAAATTGTAAATCATGGATTTATTCAAAGTTACAGCCGCCCGAAACATTGGGGGCAAGAGAGAAACAGAGAAGTTTGAGGATGGTGTCCTGACAAAAAGGGTTGCAGGAAAAGTTAAAAGGATTGAGAACACCCAACTGCATCGCAACACTGATGGCTCTTTTGTGAGAATGATTGGGGGCAAGGTGCAGGACAAAGCCTTTGAAGTGCTGGAATCCTTTACCAATGACATCGGAGGCAGCAAGGTGTCCGTTGTGGTCATTCGCTTTCCAAACAGCAAACTAATTGAAATAGGGGAATCGGTGCAGATTTCTGCTGAAACTTTTCCTTCGGTTGCCCGCATTGCAGAGGCATTCCATGAACAACTCGGCAAGGAAGTAAAAGGTTGTTTTTCAACTGATTTATTTACAATCAAAAAAGTTTGAGAAATTTCTCGGAAGGCTTTTTTTTTGCTTTGCAAGGAAGTCTTCCAAAACGATTTTTTATATGAAACGAGCATGATAACTGTTCTCACTCAAGAAGATGACTAAACGC
>JAISZV010000055.1 GCA_031284475.1 Proteiniphilum sp.
ATCCTCTTCAAGAGAGAGTATATCCATGAAATATACAGTAAAAACAAAATTATAAACCAAGTTCCGGAGACTAATGCTACTCAGCTAACGCTGTGGTAAAATTTCTCCGGACAGCAATGTTATCAATTATATAAATATCACAGTGAAATGATTGCGGAATGCGACAGTAAAATTGAGCAGCTTTTACAGGAGGCAGTTAAAAAAAAACATAACGGCATTATGCCGGAACTGGGAAAATTGACAACACAGATACACGTACCGAAACCGTGGAGAAAAAATGTCTTGCCGGAGAATGTGAGTGTTTATCCGGAAGACCTCAATGGAGTGGACATAGCAGAAGTGACAGGATTGGGCGCTCTGAGTATATTGACAATATATTCGGAAATCGGATATGAAATAAGTCGATGGAAAACGGTCAAACATTTTACTTCATGGCTGGGACTGGCTCCGAACACAAAAATATCCGGCGGTAAAATCATCAGTAGCCATGTTCCCAAAAAGAAGCATTATGCCGGGCAGGTATTCCGAATGTCAGCGATGAGTCTGCGAAATAATAAAGGTCCCTTAGGCGATTTTTACAGACGGGTATGTTCCAGAGCCGGAGCGGCAGTTGCTATTGTGGCAACGGCGCGTAAACTTGCTGTCATTTATTACACTATGATGTCCTCAAAACAGAAATACAATCCGCAGGACTTAATTGAGTCTCAAAAAAAATATAAGGAAATGAAAATCAAAAGACTGGAGAAAACACTTGAAAAACTTAAATCTACTGCATAAGGAGAATCTTTTATGCCTGTAGTTCAATACGATACTGGTTAGTTACATAGGAGGTTAATGTAACTAAATGATTTAATGATATGACAATGCTAATGTAGTAATGAGTCAATGTACCTAATGAAATAGCGAAAGACCTAAATCTCCGTAGGGGATTCATATCAATAGAAAAATAGTTTCCCCACCACCTCAAAACCTCGTTAGAGGTTTCACATTATTCACATTTTCCTGCTACCGAGGCTGCATCAAAATAGAAAATAGCTTTTGGGGCATTGAATATTTGGAATTGTGCTCCGATAGCAGTACGAATAGAAAGAGGGTGAAACCACATTGTGATACACCCTCTTTTTTTATAGCATATCGAATCCGAAAATCTTCTTTCTCCGCTAAATAAGCATGTATCTATTTCATGGCGCAGCGTTGATACTTTCATGCGCTTGCCCCGATTTATTGCTCAAAATAAACGGATAAGAAAAAAATAGTATTACCTTTACAACTTCGGAGCGGTGTACCCTGAGGCGCCATCTCCGCAATAGCGAGCATACGGGCGCGCTATCCCGGAAATCTGCTTTTTCCGAAGCCGATTCGGAACACGAGAGAAAAAAAGAAAAAAACCGATATAAATGACTTACAGATGGAATTATTCAACCCTTACAGACGACCAAAAAAATAAAAAAAATGAATTAGCGAAAGAATTAAATTTACATCCTATCCTGGCCGAATTGCTCATCAAAAGAGGTATAGAGACACAGGAAAAAGCAATCGCCTTTTTATATCCCAAACTCAAGGATTTGCACAACCCTTTTCTGTTACCCGATATGGATGTAGCCATCCGGCGCATAGAACGGGCGCTGGGCAACAAAGAGCGGATACTTGTTTATGGGGATTATGATGTAGATGGCACAACCGCTGTTTCGTTGGTATATAAATTCTTTCGGGGGATTACAAATAATATTGATTATTATATTCCCGACCGGTACGATGAAGGGTATGGCATTTCGTTTCAGGGAATCGATTATGCCGTTGAGACGGGCGTAAAACTCATTATCTCTCTCGATTGCGGCATTAAGGCCGTAACTAAGGTTGCCTACGCCAAAGATAAGGGCATTGACTTTATTATTTGCGATCATCACATGCCGGATGATAAGCTCCCGGACGCCGTAGCCGTTGTAGATGCAAAGCGGCTCGACTCGGCCTATCCCTATAACGACCTGTCGGGTTGCGGCGTAGGCTTCAAACTGGTACAGGCTTTTTCACAGCGCAATGGTTATCCTTTCTCCGATATTGAGCCGCTGCTCGACCTGGTGGCGGTAAGTATCGCTTCCGATATAGTGCCTCTCACGGGAGAAAACCGCATCATGATGTATCATGGGCTAAAAAAACTCAACTCCAATCCCAGCTTCGGACTGCGGGGAATAATAGAAATCTGCGGACTGCAACGCAAGCAGGTCACCGTCAATGATATCGTCTTCAAAATAGGGCCGCGTATCAACGCCTCGGGACGAATGATGAACGGAAAAGAAGCGGTAGACCTGATGATTGAAAACGACATGACTTCCGCCAGGGAGAAAAGTAAGAATATTGATAAATACAACGAAGACCGCCGCGAATTAGACAAAAAAATCACGGACGAGGCGGTAGCATATATCGACAGCCATATTGATATTGTCAAACAGAAAAGCATTGTAATCTACAACGAAACATGGCACAAGGGGATAGTGGGGATTGTGGCGTCGAGGCTGACCGAGAAATATTACCGTCCGGCGGTAGTACTCACCAAATCGGGCGAAATGATTTCCGGGTCGGCCCGTTCCGTTCCCGGATTCGATGTGTATAAAGCCATTGAATCGTGCCGCGATATCCTGGAGAATTTTGGCGGACACACCTATGCCGCCGGTTTAACACTGCGGGAGAAGAACCTGCAATCGTTCACCGAGCGGTTTAATATGCTCTCTTTTGATGGTGTGGAAGCACAGATGATGCTACCGCAGATCACCGTTGATGTGGAGGTCTCGCTTTCTCAGATCAGCCCGTCCCTCACTGCCGGACTTGACCTGTTCAACCCTTTCGGGCCTGAAAATGAAAACCCTATATTTCTCTCCAGAGAGGTGGTAGATGCGGGAAACAGCAGGCTGGTGGGAAAAGAAAATCACCATATCAAACTGGAGATCATCGATAAAACTATCGACCGCCCGTTTCCCGGTATCGCTTTTAGCCGGTGCGATTTCTATCAGCGCATTAAAGCCGGCCTACCGGTGGATATTTGTTACACCATTGAAGAGAACAGGCATGGCAGTAATTCTTTCACTCAACTAATCATTAAAGATATAAAGGAGTAAACAGCACAAAGCGTTTGCTTATGCAACCGGATCTATTTCATAATATATTGCGTGAGTATTGGGGGTATTCCACCTTCCGACCGTTACAGGAGGATATTATCCGGTCTGTATGGGACGGGCGTGATACCCTGGGTTTGATGCCCACGGGCGGCGGTAAGTCATTGACTTTTCAGGTGCCGGCGCTGGCCATGAAGGGGATTTGCTTGGTGGTAACGCCGCTGATTGCACTGATGAAAGACCAGGTGGATAATCTCCGCGAGCGCGGCGTCAAGGCGGCGGCGATCTATTCGGGGATGTCGCGCGACGAGATCATTACCGCACTCGAAAACTGTATTTTTGGGGATTATAAATTTCTCTATGTTTCCCCTGAACGCCTTTCTTCCGAAATCTTTATTACGAAGTTGAAAGCCATGAACGTCTGCCTGCTGGTGGTGGACGAGTCGCATTGCATCTCTCAATGGGGTTATGATTTCCGCCCCTCTTACCTGAAGATCGCCGAAATCCGCAAGTTGCTGGAAGGCGTTCCCTTACTCGCCCTCACTGCCACAGCCACCAAAGAGGTGGTGGGCGACGTGCAGGAGAAGTTGCTTTTCAAAGAGAAAAATGTATTCAGGATAAGTTTTGAACGGGAGAACCTGTCGTATGTCGTGCGGACGGCAGAGAATAAAACCGGCGAATTGCTGCATATCCTTCAATCGGTGCCCGGATCGGCTATCGTTTACGTGAGGAGCCGGCAACAGACGGCAGAGGTTGCCCAATCGCTCCAAAAAGCAGGAGTGTCTGCCGATTTTTTTCATGCCGGGCTCTCCTACGAGGCTAAGGCGCTCAAGCAAAACGCCTGGAAGACGAATAAATGTAGGGTGATGGTGGCTACCAATGCTTTCGGGATGGGAATCGATAAACCCGATGTGCATGCCGTTGTCCACATGGATCTCCCTAATTCCCTTGAAGAATACTTCCAGGAAGCGGGCCGTGCAGGCCGGGACGGAGAGCGTTCCTATGCCATTATCCTGTATACTAAAGCCGATAGCGTCAAATTGAAAAAACGGATCGCAGACTCGTTCCCTACCCGCGATTTTATACTGCGGGTTTACGAGGCGCTGGGAAATTATTACCAGGTAGCGGTAGGGGCGGGGTATAATGATGTATATGATTTCAACCTTCAGGAGTTTTGCATGCCATACAAACTTCCTTTCCTTCAAACCCACCATGCGCTGAAAATATTAGAACTGGCAGGCTATATCGAATATACGGAGGAGATAGAAATGCGTTCCCGTATCCGGTTCCTGATCTACCGGGACGAGATCTATTCGCTGCATCTGGAAAAAGAGACAGATGCTCTCTTACATGCCGTTCTGCGTAATTATACCGGCGTTTTCTCGGACGACGTTTATATTGACGAGTCGCTGCTGGCCGCAAAAACAGGGAAAAGCCGCCGCGAAGTATGTGAGATGCTTGTCGCGCTCTCCAGGGCGAAACATATCCGCTACATTCCACAGAAGAAAACGCCTTTTGTCGTGTTTTCCACTTCACGTGAAGAAACTCACTTCGTCTCCATTCCCCGTGCAGTTTATGAAGAACGGAAAAAACGCTTTGAAAAGCGGATTTTGTCGATGATCGAATACGCGGGAAAGACCGACGTATGCCGAAGCAGGATGCTGCTGATCTATTTTGGAGAGACGGATCCGGATGATTGCGGACACTGTGACGTTTGCCTAAAGAAGGGTACGACCGGCCTCCCGAATTGGCTTTTCCGCCGGATCGGGGACAAGTTGAAAGGATTGTTACAGCAACGGGGTACCCTGCGGTTCAACGAGCTTGTTGATGCTGTTTCGGATGAAAATGACAATTCGGATGAAAACAGGGAGAGGGTTATTTCGGTGCTCCGTTTTCTGATCGATTCGGGCGAAGTGGCGCTGAAAGATGATGAGGTAACGGTAACTGTTATGAAAAAGGATGAAAATTAAAAAACTACCCGGCGCTGTATCTGCCGGATAGCTTTAAAAACGGTGACTCCGACAGGATTCAAACCTGTAACCTTCTGATCCGTAGTCAGATGCTCTATTCAGTTAAGCTACGGAGCCCTCATTTGCGGGTACAAAAATACACTATTTTTATCAAAACGCAAAATAATTGATGATTTGTTGAACTGGGCAGATTCAAGTAACCAATGCAACCGGAGGTTAAAGTTTTATCTGTTACTTGAATCTGCCATAAAAATAATCATCTAAATAATTTGTTGATTTTCTGAATTATTGTAACTTTGCAGTCCGATTATTAGTTTTTATCAATTAAAAGTTTGATTCATAGCTTTTTATTTGCCAAAATACACCTTAGCCGGGCAAAATGAGGAGCAGTGAGGATCAGCGTAAGTAATTTACTAATTAAAATCAACAAAAGTGGATACACTAAGTTATAAAACCATTTCTGTAAATAAGGAAACGGCGCAGAAAGAATGGGTTGAAATTGACGCCGCCGGACAGCCGTTGGGCCGTCTCTGTTCCAAAGTAGCCAAACTGCTGAGAGGAAAGTACAAAGCCAGCTTTACCCCACACGTAGATTGCGGCGATAATGTGATTATCCTGAATGCCGATAAAGTAGCGCTTTTGGGTAACAAATGGACAGACCGTATTTATTTGCGTTATTCGGGTTATCCCGGCGGACAGCGCGAATATACTCCTGCCGATTTGATGGCGAAAGGTCCCGACAGGCTTTTCAGAAAAGTAGTGAAAGGGATGCTTCCGAAAAATAAATTAGGCGAGGCTATCATCAATAACATGTATGTCTATGCGGGAAATGAACATCCCCATCAGGCGCAAAAACCTAAAAAATTAGATATAAATACGCTAAAATAATATGGAAGCAGTAAATGCAATAGGAAGACGCAAAGCAGCTGTAGCCCGTGTTTTTGTTACAGAGGGTACCGGTAAAATTGTGATCAATAAACGCGATCTGGAGAACTATTTCCCTTCTTCTATCCTTCAGTTCATTGTAAAACAACCGCTCAACACGCTGAATGTACCGGACAAATACGATATCAGGATCAATCTCGGCGGCGGAGGTTACAAAGGACAATCGGAGGCAGCCAGGTTGGGTATTGCCCGCGCATTGGTGAAAATTAATCCCAACGATAAATCTGCATTGAGAGCCGCAGGTTTCATGACCCGCGACCCCCGCGTGGTGGAGCGTAAAAAACCGGGACAACCCAAAGCAAGAAAGAGATTCCAATTCTCCAAGCGTTAATGCTTATGATCCGGAAGATTGCCCGTTGTTTGTATCGGGCCTTCCGCTTTAGCCGATAGAAGCCGCTTAGCGACGGCTATAACGTTTAGTATCTAAATCGTAAGGACGTTATCCGGTATCCATACGATAAATTCAGGGTAATTTACCTTACGATTCGGTTTGGAAAAAGAATGTAAACGAATAAATAAAAAAACAAAAATGGCAAAATTAGAATTTGACCAACTTCTTGAGGCCGGAGCCCACTTCGGCCACTTAAAGAGAAAATGGAATCCTGCGATGGCTCCCTATATTTTCATGGAGCGTAACGGAATCCATATTATCGATCTCTATAAAACGATCGCCAAGGCAGAAGAATCCGCTGCCGCTTTAAAACAGATTGCCAAAGCAGGAAAGAAAATACTTTTTGTGGCAACCAAAAAACAGGCTAAACCTGTAATTGAAGAAAAAGCGCAAAACGTGAATATGCCTTATGTGATTGAGCGATGGCCGGGCGGTATGCTTACCAATTTCCCCACTATCCGCAAAGCGGTGAAAAAAATGGGTAATATTGACAAGATGATCAAAGACGGTACGTTCGATACGCTCTCTAAACGCGAAAAATTACAGATTACCCGGCAACGGGCCAAGCTCGAGAAGATGCTGGGTTCCATCCAGGACCTTACCCGTCTTCCGGCGGCAATTTTTGTGGTGGATGTAATGAAAGAACAGATTGCCGTAAAAGAAGCGGAACGTCTGGGAATCCCTGTGTTTGGAATTGTAGATACCAATTCCGATCCGTCGAATATCGATTTTGTGATCCCCGCTAATGACGATGCAGCCAAAGCGGTTGACTTGATCCTTGGGTTCCTTTGTGACTCCATTAAAGAAGGGCTGGATGAACGTAAAGTGGAAAAAGCCGACGCCGCCGCTGCCGAAGAGCAGGACGAAGAAGCTCCGCAACGCAGGGAACGCAAATCAAAAGCAGCCAAAAAAGAGCGCGTAAAGAAAGAAGATACCGAAGCGATGAAAGCTGCCGTAGTGAGCAAATATGCAAAGGATGAGGTTGACGAATAAAATTTAAAATATTAAGATATAATAGAATATGGCAGTAACAATGGCAGATATTCAGCATCTACGCAAGATGACCGGCGCGGGGATGATGGATTGTAAAAATGCACTGAATGAAGCGAACGGAGATTTTGATAAAGCCATAGAAATAATCCGTAAAAAAGGACAGGCTGTAGCGGCAAAACGTGAAGACCGCGAAGCATCGGAAGGTTGCGTATTGGCAAAAACGAAAGGTAATTTCGCCGCGATAGTGGCGTTGCAGTGCGAAACGGATTTTGTGGCAAAGAATGAAGAATTTATCGCTTTAACGCGACATATCCTTGACGCCGCAATCGCCCACAAGCCGGAGAGCCTCGAGCAATTACTTGCAGTTGAACTTTCTAACGGTACGGTTTCGCAGTTGATCACCGATAAGATAGGGGCTACGGGAGAAAAAATGGAATTGGGCTACTATGAATATATTACCGCTCCTTATGTTACTTCTTATATACACATGGGTAATAAACTGGCTACCATTGTCGGTTTCAATAAAGCGGGCGCGGATGAATATGTGGCGAAAGATGTGGCAATGCAGGTAGCTGCAATGAATCCGATTGCAGTTACCCCTGAAGGTATTCCTGCCGAAGTAAAGGAAAAAGAGCTGTCAATTGCGCGCGACAAAGCCCGTGAGGCCGGTAAACCGGAAGACCTGCTTGAAAGGATTGCGGAAGGGGCATTGCAGAAATTCTACAAAGAATCTTCCCTTCTTCAACAGGAATATGTAAAAGATCCCAAGAAGACCATCGAACAGCTTCTGAAAGAGAGCGATAAAGAGTTGTC
>JAISZV010000077.1 GCA_031284475.1 Proteiniphilum sp.
TAATTTATACTATTAAATTCGGAAAAGCCCTATAAATAGGAAGATTACTAAAAGGGAATAATATAAACTAATTAGGATGACGTACTTAAATAAATTAGTTAGGCATTATTTCGCTCTGAAACAGGTGCTAACTTAAAACTCCTAAGTATTTGGAACTGTTTATCGGGAAAAAGCCGGGAAGAGGCTGTCTCAAAATAGAAAACAGGCCTTTGAGGATTGAATATCCGGAGTTGTTCTCCGATAGGAGTACGAATAGAAAGAGGGTGAAATCACATTGTGATACACCCTCTTCTTAAAACAAACATAAAAAGAATCACATCATATCTTCAATATTCCACACAAAAGCGCGAAGCCCAAGGTTGGGCGACTCGTTATCGAGTTTCCTCAAGTAGTCCAGCAACAGCTTTACTTTGTCATTTTCCACAATTGAGAGTATGGCGTTATTAAATGCCGGCCATGCATGGGTTCCATAGTGGGGTTCTCCATTCTTGCTTCCACGTCCTCTCACCGATTTCCACGCGGTAAAGCCATGTATATTGAGTGAACTCAGGTTGGCCACAATCTGTTCATAGTGCGCCTGGTCTAAAGTTATCATTACTGCTTTCATACGATTTGAATATTTATTGTTTTTGGGGATTCTTTCTCACCTGAAATCCTCTCATGAATTTTTTTACGCCGACGTTTCACGCCGTTACCTCCGAAAATAGTATAGAGCGCGGGAATAAGGATAAGCGTTACAACTGTTGAAAAGGTCATCCCCCCAATAATTGTAATACCGAGCGTTTGCCACATTTCTGAGCCCTGTCCGGTGCCAATTGCCAATGGAATCATACCCAGTATAGTGGTAAGGGTAGTCATCAATACCGGGCGCAACCTCGATTTCCCGCCATCAACAACAGCCGTAATAATAGACATTCCGCGTTCGCGGTTCAGGTTAATGTAGTCCACAAGCACAATACCGTTCTTCACAACCATCCCCACAAGCATAACCAATCCTATAAGCCCCATAATGCCCAGTGGCTGGCCGGTGATAACAAGTAACAGCAGTGAGCCGATAAATGCAAACGGAATGGAAAGAATAATAATAAAAGGATAGGTAAGTGATTCAAATTGTGACGCCATTACAATATAAACCAACAGGATAACAATAATTAGTAGCATCGTCAACTGTCCGAATGCTTCCTGCTGGTCTTCGAGCGAACCTCCAATTTCAATCTGAACTCCCGTTGGAAGATTCAATGTTGAAATAGCGCTGCTCACATCAGCGGCCACATCGCTCAAGGCGCGATTATGAATAGACCCGCTTACGGTTACTATTCGCTGGCGGTCTTGACGATTGATCTCAGGCAGAGAAGAATGTTCTACGACTTTCCCCAAATCACGCACCCTTACGCCTACTCCCATTGGATTGTATATCAATATATTTTCGATATCTTCAACAGATTGGCGAGACTGCTCGTTGTAACGAACGCGAATATCATATTCCTCACCCTCTTCACGAAAATAAGACATTGTCAATCCATTTATACGGTTTCGGACGGCGCCCGCTGCTGTGGACATGCTTAAACCGTTGAGCGACAACTTTTCCCTGTCGAACTCTATAAGATATTCCATGCGGTATTTCTTCCGTGAAACGGTTACGTCTCGTAATCCTTTAATATTCTCCAACCTGGATTTCGTTTCCGCAGCAAGATTATCGGTTTCGGTAAAGTCGTGCCCGTAGATATTTACGTCTATACTACTTCCCCCTCCCATTCCTCCTGTTGTTCCTCCGGGGGTCACGACGAAATTACTGATGGCCGGAATGGCTGCAAGGTCGTTACGCAGGTCATCTGAAATATCGTCAATGGATCTTTTCCTGAACTTAGCTTTTGTTGTGCGGATATTAAAACTCATAATATGAGGCCCGTTATCCTGAATAGCAGCAAAGGAGTTATCGTCATCGGCCTGTCCCACCGTAAAGGAGTTGATCGCTATCTCCGGGTATTTCTCTTCGATGAGGCCTTTTATCTGCAACCCCGTAGAACGAGCCAATTCCAGCCTTGTTCCTGCCGGCAATTCCACCGTCATCGAGATGCTATTGTTATCGGAATTCGGCATAAACTCAGTTTTAAGCGTAATCGCCGATATTCCTGCGCCAATGATGAAGATGGCCAGGATGATTCCGATTGTCATGCCACGTTTCCTCGCTACAACGTTTACCAATCCGGAATAAGCCAAATCTATCTTGTCGAGCATCGGCAGGATATGCTTGTTGTACCATTTATCGAACCCGCTCGCTTTTGCGCCCTTCACCGGCTTCAACATCTTGGCGCTCATCATCGGGGTCAGGGTCAAAGCTATTATCATTGAAAGAGTGATGATAATGGTTACCATCCATCCCAGTTGCTTGAATATTATACCTGCAAGCCCTCCTATAAGCGTCATTGGCAGAAATGCGGCAACAATAGTCAGGGTTGATGCGATCACAGAGAGCGACACCTCTTCCGTGCCATAAACCGCTGCTTGCCGGGGCCGGCTCCCGCGCTCTATATGAGACGTAATATTTTCGAGAACCACAATGGCGTCGTCCACCACCATCCCAATACAAATTGAAAGAGCGGATAGCGAAATAATATTGATCGTATTTCCAGTGATATACAGGTAGATGAACGACCCGATAAGAGAAATGGGAATAGCCGCCATGATAATTATAGTAGCTCTCCATCTCCCAAGAAACAATAATACAACAAAGCCTACGATGATGAGAGCAAGTATAATCGTTTCAAGCAAGCTGTTGATAGAAGCCGTTATATTATCCGAAGTATCTATCACCATTTCCAGTTGAATGTCGGGAGGAAGGTTTTTCTGCAATTCCGGAAGATAATCTCTCACTGCATTCGCAATGGCCACGGTGTTGGCGCCCGTTTGTTTCTGAATCATGATGCTTGCGCTCCGTCTCCCGTTAGTATAACTCTCCATCACATTCGACTGAATAGTATCTCTCACCACAGCCACATCTCTCAGATAAACGGATTGTCCCTGGTTGGAACCAATTACTATATCTTCCAATTCTTTACTTTCAGAGAACTCGCCATGAAGGCGCAACATATAGGATTGTGATCCCACATCGATATTACCGGCAGGAATGTTCACATTTTCCGACGCAATTTTCTGGGCGATCTGTTCCAGAGGAATATTGTATGCCTCCAGTTTTTCAGGAATCACGTTCACCTGTACCTCCCGTTGCGGCGCACCGGAGATGGAGACAGTACCTACCCCCTGAATCCTGTTTAATGGGCCGGCTAACTGGTCGTCGAGTATTTTATATAATGCATTCGCACTCTCGTTCGCTGTTGCCGAAAGCACCATTACGGGTATCATATCGGTACCGAACTTCAGGATCATGGGTTCATTGGCGCCATCAGGCAGGGCGGCCGAAATTAAATCGACCTTGTCCCGGACGTCGTTCATAATGGTCGTCATATCCGCCCCCCAATTAAACTCAAGCATTATCACCGATATTCCATCTCTCGATGTGGAACTGACCTCTTTAATATTCTCCGTGGTATTCAACGTATTCTCCAAAGGCCGGGTAACGTTCGTTTCCACATCTTCTGCGCCGGCGCCGGGATAAGCGGTCATCACCGATACTATGTTCACCTCTATTTCGGGAAACAAGTCAACCGGAAGTTGCCTGTAAAACATAAACCCGATAAGCGCTATTCCAATAAAGATCAAGGAAGTCCCTACAGGGTTCCTGACCGCGGTTTCATATATCTTCATACAACGATTCTATTACTTATTTGTTACGTGAATTTCGGCGCCTTCAATTAAACCGGAATTTCCCTGTACAATTACACGGTCGCCGACTTCCAGGCCTGATACAATCTCATATTTATCGCCAATTCTAACGCCCAAATCGACTTTCCTATAATACGCTTTTCCATCTTTTTCCAGAAAAACATAGCGATCGTTGGATCCTGATTGTTTCAATACAGCCAAGTCGGTAACCAGTGGCCGTTCATTGATTCCGAAGTTAAGCGCCACTCGTGAGAACATTCCCGGACGAAGGCGCTGATCGTTATTATTCACTTCAATTTCTACCGGAAAAGTACGGGAAACAGGATTTAACGTGGGATGGATCAGGGTAACTTTTCCCTCGAACGTTTCACCGTCCAGTGCATCCACGGCTACTAAAGCGGGCGTCCCCAACGTAACTTTGCTATAATATGATTCCGATACGTTAATGATTACCTTAACCGGGGTGATATTTTCGATGGTCAAGATCGGCATGCTTCCGGCCATATCTCCCGGATCGAAGTTGCGCGCCGTCACAATCCCATTTATAGGGCTTGTTAATCTGGTATTTTCGCCAATATTGTTCAGGGATGTTTCTGCAATATCAAGTTGCGTTTTCAATTGATCGAGTTGTTGCCTGGAAACCCCGCCTACTTTATAGAGTTCACTAAATCGCTCATAATCCCGTTGTAAAGTCGCCAATTGTGTCTCCTGCTGTGAATAATTGGCTGCATCCATAGTTACAACAGCCTGTCCTTTAGAAACCCGGCTACCCACATCCACATGTATTGCCCTGATTCGTCCGCCCATGGCGGGGGTAATATGGTTTGTTGTCTTTGCTTCTACCGTGGCTGTAAAAGATGAATTTTGCTCTACCGGTACTAACCGCACCTCTTCTACAATGACATTTCTTTTGGTATTCACTGTTTGTTGTTCGCCCTTACCGGTTCCGCCGCCACACGCCGAGAGGGTTAAAAGAGCGGCCAAAGGCATAAATTTCAGAGAGATTCTTCGTTTCATATTAATTGTATTTATTGGTTTGTTTCAATTTTTAGAGTTTATATCATAACCGAGCGTTTTTTCCAAATCGGCTTTAGAGGCAAGATAATCGTAAATAGCGTTACGGTACTGCAATTCGGCATTGGTCATCGCAAGAGCGGCTGCGTTGAGGTCTACAATAGTTCCCATTCCTGTTTCATATCTTTTCTGAGTGATCTCATACCCTTTCTTTGCTTGCTCTACGGATGATTCGGCTGCTACCACCTGTTCTATACTCTTGCTGATAAGCTCCACACTATTCTTTACGGATAGTTGCAGTCCTCGTTTCAAGTGATTGCGCTGCTCCTGAAGTTGGTATAATTGAATTTCGGACTGTTTGATATTGTTATACCGCTGCCCTCCACTAAAAATAGGGATCGCAAGCGTTACGCCCACAATTGAATATGGATCCCAACGATATGTGTTAAACTTAAAATCGTTGTTCTGGCTTATGTAAGAATAGTTGAATGTGGACGTAAGCGTGGGCAAATATTGAAGTTTTAGCATTTCATATCCATTTTTCGCTTGCATCGCTTGCAGGTCGAACTGTCTTAAATCGGTATTGCCCGACAAATTATTATCGGATGGAACAATGGCTTCAAACATCCATTCTTCGTAATCTGAAAGGGATCCAATAATCTTTACCGGTACTTCATCGTCGATACCCATCAGCATTTTTAGTTGAAGTTCTGCAATTTTCAACATACTTTCAGCTTGCAGAATATTGGGTATTATGCTCTTAAGGCGAACGTCGGCTGTAATAACGTCATATTCGGCAACGATACCCTGTTCAAACTTATTTTTTATATTAACAAGATTTATCGAATCAGTTTCGTAGGTTTGCTTGAAAAGCTCATAGCTGTCTTTCGCCAGCAAGATACTGTAAAAAGCTTTCTTTACCTGATGCGACAGATCGATCTTTGACGAACGCGATTGTTCTACCGCTATTTCCATATCTACTTTGCTCATGTGTATATTTTTCCACAATGACGGAACTACAAGCGGTAAACTTACGCTCATTGTGGCATTCCAGATGTTCTTCCTGCCTACTTGAATACCATCGTTAGAAGCGTTGGGATCAGGCGCCATTAACTTTCCAAGTACTCCCGCAATCAACTGTTCTTCAGGAGTAAGATTTCCCATGTCCGAACTTCCGCCGCCGAAAAGAGAGCTCATATCCGTATCCAGATACAACATTTGCCGTTTTAACGTATACTGATACTGCCCAATAATATCTATTTGAGGAAGTAATGCTCCGTAAGCGCTTTTTTTGGCATACGTTTTTTTCTCAATTTCCATATCTGCCACTTTTACCAGAGGATTTTCACTCAAAGCAATTTTAATTGCCGTTTCCAAGTCTACCGGCAATACGCCGGAATCGATTTCTTGCGCGTTCACAACGGATAACCCGAACAACCCACAAATCGCCATTACGGCGATACCAATTTTTGTAATTCTCATAAATTATTTTTAATTGTTTGAATAGGATAGTTTTTCTGTATATTTATCTATGATTTCAATACCTTTTAGAGTGGATATGCCTCGAAGCATATTGATCATTATATTGAATTTTAAATATTTGCGTGATATTGAGATTCTTTCCGAATAAATATTACCGATTATCAGGCAAGCGCCGAATACTTCGTCGAAATTCAGGTTCTGCCGGAAATAATTCTCTTTTATTCCCTCTTCCAGCAACTGTTGCAAACGGGTGTTGCCTATTTCTATTTCTTTCAGGATAGATTGATAAATTTCCGGATAATATTTATAGACGTCATCCCGGAATCTTCCCGTAGGCAATTGAAGGAATTTATAATGATCGATTATTTGTAAAAATCCACATATAATATTTCCCGATTGTTCTATGATTTTAGTAATGTTCCGGTATATGTTCTCTTGGGAAGAATGGATGCAATTTTTCACAATCTCTTCTTTATTTTTAAAAATCATATAGATCGTTCTTTTTGAGATACCTAAAGAAGATGCCAAATCATCCATCGAAACATTTTTAATGCCATCACGGCTAAAAAGCATTACAGCCTCCCGAATTATCCTTTCCCTCATCATTGTTTTTCTTACAAATTGAACCGAATATCGTTTTGATAAATTATTGTCGATCAAAATATTTCCGGAACGGTTGATACGAAACTTGTTGATTATTGAAATCCCCGTAAACCGAATCCGTTTTTTTGTTTTTGACGGTGCAAAGTAAGGTTACAAAAGAGCAATTTGTAATGGACAGTGTTGTTAAACGATTATTTTGATTACTAAACTATCAAAATGGATTACCGAACTAAAGGAAGCGGCTATTTTTGTTGATACATTCAAAAGCGAGGGTATTAAGATATAGTTAATCTTCTTCTTTCATATACCATTTCTTGAAGTCCGTAGTTCGGAGGCGGCTCACTATTATCTTTTCAGGAGTTGGCACAGAGAGATTTACAGCCAATTTCCCATCAAACCACATCGACAGGTCGGTTACGGCCCGGTGTGAAATAATGAATTGCCTGTTTGCCCTGTAAAACCGGTCGGGATCCAATTGCTTGAAAAAATCATCGAGTGAAGAGTCAAGAGTAAACTCGCGTTTATTGAAACAGCTAATCAGCGCTTTCCTCTTGTTTGAGTATACAAACGCAACATCGTCGGATGAAACAGGTATCAGTTTATCTTTAAACGGGATAAGAAAACTTTTTTTGTATTTCTTTTTTGTCTGATGGATACTTTCCATTATCCGGGTAATTACATCGTTATTATTTATATCAGGAGTCAAATAATTCAGTTTATATAACGCTTTTTCAAGGCCGTCTTTACTTATTGGTTTCAGCAAATAGTCGATGCTATTTACCTCAAAGGCTTTGAGTGCATATTGGTCATAAGCGGTTGTGAAAATAATCGGACATTGAATTTTTATGCTCTTAAAAATCGAAAAGGAGTCTCCGTCGGCAAGATGAATATCCATAAAAACAACATCGGGCGGTAAGTTTAAAGAAAACCACTCTATACTGTCTTCCACATTTTGTAATATAGCCACAATACTGATGTTTTCGTCTATAGACGTTAAAAGTTCTTCAAGTCTTACAGCGGCAGTTATTTCGTCTTCTACTATTACAACTTTCATATAATCGGATTTATCATTTAGAAGTTAATTTTTTTTGACATGCTTATTCAGATTTTTGATAAGGGGTATCTCGACCCTAAATACATGGTCGTCAGCTTGTATATTGATATTTTGTCTGAACATCAGCCAGTAACGTTCATTCAGGTTTGATAACCCCAAACCGTAACCTTCTTCAACATCCAGTTTTGGTTGTATATTATTCTCTACAATGATAACATTGTCTTTTGTCATTTTAATGAATAGATGTAGCGGTTTCTTAAGGCTGGCCACATTATGTTTTACCGCATTTTCCACTAATGTCTGGAGAGCTACCGGCAGGATATAGTAATCCGGATAAATGTCAGGAATTTGGATATCTACGGAGATGGCTTCCCTGTAGCGGATCTTTATCAAATAGATATAGGATTTGACAAATTTCAGTTCATCGGACAATTTCACAACAGAAAGCTCCTGTAAGGTATACCGAAAAACCGATGAGAGCTGCATAACGTACTCATGTGCCCGTTTATCGTCATAGCCAATCAATCCGTCGAGCGAATTAAGCGAGTTAAAAAGGAAATGGGGATTGGTTTGATTTTTCAGTGCGTTGTAACGGTTCTTGATATTCTCAATAGCGAGGTTCTTGTTTTCCTCTACCTTCTCTTGATTTTTCATGACCAGGTAGATTACGCTGGTTACAAGAATAGTGAAGATATACAGTATTAAATCATTGACAAAATGCATGATATAATATTGAGAAGTTGTCGCCTCATCCTTAAACCAAATACTTAACGGTTGTGAAATGATCGTACTTAAAGTAGCTACTAAAGGGAGTAGTATGAAAAACGACTTTCAAAGTTTTTTTCGATTATTGTGGGAACGCTTAATTATCCAAAATTCAACCTGAAAAAAGATATAAAGCAAAAATGTATTTACCAAAAACATGATTACAGGCTCAATGTAATATGATCTGGAAAGTTTTCTGAAGAAAATTTCTCTCAGATCGTCCCCGATGATATAGGTACTATACGTAATGATGATTAACTCTATAAAAACAACGAATGTACTCAGGAGCAGCGCCGATAAAAAGGCTGTTCTATTATTTAATTGAATGACTGGGAGATCGTCCCTCCGAAATGTTTGGCCCATAAGAATATACCGGTTATTTATAATTCAACAAGAGCAAAGATAATATATTAAAATTCAATTCATTAAAAATAAACAGGTAAACTCAACGAGCATTGGATTATATTTCCTGCTGCCCGTTGAGTTTTAAGAAGAAGAAGAAACTTTACTTCACCCTATTTGAGGAGATTGCCCCTGATTAATCTTCACTTTTTTCCCTTCAAGCGTGCGATGCAATCCTATCACCGGCAATCCTGCTTGGATGGGGTTTAGAGGTAGAAAATCGAGGCAATCTCTTTTCATCAACGCCTCTTTAGAAGCGATATCCGATACCAAGACTGACGGTCTGAGCGCGCATTGTGGCATTGTCTTTGAGAGCGTCTAACTGATCAATTAATCCGATCTGGTATCCGGCATTAATTTGCAGGCCGATGGGAAATTCATAGCCGACCAGCGCTCCCAGTCCGAAATCCCAACGATTCATATCTTTCTTGTCATTTACTTCCTTGTAGAGGTCTATGTCTGCATCTTTGTAGCGTGCGTCAAAACCAAGTCCCACATAAGGTCCTACACCGGCATAAAACTTTCCGCTGTTGATATAAGTTTGTCCAAGGAAATAAACAGGCGCTTGCACTCCCCATTGTCTGAAATCATCTTCTGCGGCTCCGGTTTCTATTTTAGACTGACGGTAGAAGAACATTACTTCGGGTTGTATGGAAAAATTCTCATGTACTAAAATGTTCATAAACCCGCCCAACGTTGGGCCCAGATTCATTGCACTTGACTGACCATCTAAATCACTCAATAAAAAATTCGACATATTTGCCTCGGCTTTCACGCCAAACGTTAAGGGAGTTTGAGCATTCACTGTTGCCAATCCTGTTGTCATTAATACTGACAGGCACATCAAAACTATCTTTTTCATTTTGCTACATAATTAATTGATTAATAAAATTGTTTTTTCTCTTGTTTGATAATGCAAAGATATAGTAGCGAAACGCTGTCTGATCCTAATACTAACCTAAACGCCATATTTAGTTACCGAATTGCAGAATAGCTGTACTTAACATATATCCATCTATAAAGTGAAAGCAAGGAACTGTATTGTTATTCCGGGTTTTGAAGTCGTTTATTTTCTGATTAAGCTACCAATCAAGCCGCCAAATAAAAGTCCAAACATACAATTGGCCCACCATTCCGAAGAAAAGCCAAACGCTCCGTCAGAAATACCATAATAATACCAGTAATAATATCCGACTATCAAGCCCAGTATCATTCCCAGAAAAGTGATGAGGTTTTCCCTTAAAAATAAAAAAATGGTTCTCATCGTTAAACTTGTTTTATAAGAAAACTTCATGTAATTCAACACCTTGTTCAGCTTTGATCTGCTGTATTATATTTCTCGCGAACATATTATTTACACGATGCCCCGGCCGGAATGCAATGATTTTTCCCTTGATAAACCGGCCGACAAGGGCAATATCCCCGATAACATCCAGTAATTTATGCCTTGCCGGTTCATTGGGATACAAAAGCGGTTTATTCATAATATATCCTGTATTATCGATCTTCTTCCTTTCTATACCCATAATATCGGCTAACCGGTCTAACTCCGATTGTTGGATTAGTTGATCGTAAATGACAATCGCGTTATCCAAATCTCCACCCTTGATTAAGCCGGTTTTCAGGAGGCTTTCAATCTCTTTGATAAATACAAACGTCCTGCACATCGAAATTTCGTCTTTAAAATCGGATAAATCATCAAGAAAGGCATTTTGTACCGGTAATATCTCCGAGTTGAATTTAATCTGTACATCAACACTGAATTTGTCTGCCGGCGCCAATTTCAGGTATGATCCCGTTTCATTATCGAAATATTCAATAGCATGCCCCACTTCGTAGTAGACTCTCTCCTTAACTTGCTCTTCAACTCCAACCCTATGAATATTTTTTACGTATATCTCCGAACTCCCTTCCAGAATTGGAAACTCAAAGGAATCAATTTCAATCAGGCAATTATCTATCTCGCATCCATACAATGCAGCTAATGCATGTTCTATTGTAGCCACCTGCACTCCATCTACAGACAAAACGGTGGATCTTTGCGTATACAAGACATTTTCCGCGGAAGCCGTTATTACCGGGCTTCCGTTAAGATCAATCCTTTTTATCTTATATCCGAAATCTACAGGCGCAGGACGAAATGCGATAGTAGTTTTTACTCCTGTATGTAATCCTTTTCCTTCGACAGAAAAAGGTGATTTTATAGTTCTTTGTTTCATTACGCTATATTGTTAAAAATAATAAATATAATCGTTCTCCTCTTTTGTATCTCGGTGGAAATATTGGTCGCTGAAAGTCTAATAAGGTTTTATCCTTTTTACGATCTTCTCTAAATTGCCGGTAGATACAATCCCCATGATTCGCTTCATCTCTGTATCTCCGCTAAATATTAATAGATTGGGTATCCCCGAAATATTGTATTTATAATAATATTCGTCATGTTCTTCAATATTCATAGCATATAAATGGATGTTATGAATATTTTCAACATTCATGTTTTCGATATTATAACGCATTTTTTGACACAATTCAGAACTGTCCCGGTAGAAAAACAGGAAAGTCAGGCCATCTTTATCCAAATCAATTTCATCTACATCGGTCAGCTTTGAATTTATTTGTTCTGATAATGGAATACTGTTTACTTTTTTCTTGGTGACGATTCCTGTTGATATTGTGAATATGATGATCGCCAATAAAAAATGCCATGGTTTTATATGAATTGTATTTTTATCGTCCATATTTCCTTACATATTTTTATTTATGATTTGCTTCCTCAATAAAACTAATCCCATAAGCGTCATGACTGAAAACGCCATTGCCGATACGGTAGATACAATTATTATTTTTAATCCCTTTTTCATCTTAAATAGAAGCTTATTTTTACACTAAATTTCACGTACTCCTGTACGGAAAGTTTTCATTCAGCAATAAACTTATTCTGATCCTTGCCGGTTTATCTTCTTTTTTATTACAAAAATATGTGATAGTAATATAGCCTTGTCTCGTCAACTTACCTAAATGACTATTTTGGGTACTCAACTGTATAAAATAACTGTTTAAATATATTCACGAGGTTTTCTGATAGTGCATAAACATAAGGCTTTTGGTATTCTCTTGTACAAATCCATTCATCAGTGGGAAAAACTAATGAAAATATGAGCAAAATTTATTCATGGTAAAGTGTCTCCAGGCTGCAACAAAGTTAGCATGAAATCCTCAATTACACACAAACGGATAAAAATGATTTGCAAAATTTTTAGGGGGACAGTACAAAAAAAAGTGAACGCAATAGAAATATATTATGAGAAAGAAATTTTGTAAATTTCTCCCGAATAGGGATTGAGTGAAATCCGGGGCGGAAAATCAAGAGAAAATAGGATATCTTTACCGTCTTCGTGCAGCAAAGGCTTTAATACCCCTTTTCCGGTATTCGTTATCTCCAGGAACGTGAAGGCATGTTGTGGAATATGGACGGGACACTCCTGCATCCTGTTGTCGAAATTGGCCGCTACCAGCAACAGTTCTTTTTTATCGCTCCGCAGGAATGCAAAGAGGCGGGCGGAATCGAACTCCCGGTTTTCGTAATTGGCAGGCATCAGGTCATAGAAAAGTCCGCCGGCAAGGGCCGGTTCCTCGTTGCATAACGTGATCAGCCGCCGGTAAAATTCCCGTAACTCCTTCTCTCCGGCGGAAAGCAGCGCATCGTTCCACTCGCCGTTGTTGTTCCATCGCCGCAACGTATCTACCGACCAGTAGTCGAAGATGGTTGTACGTCCGTCCTTTCCGCTGAAACCCTCTTCGTCCATTCCCCTTTCGCCCAGCTCCTGCCCTGCATAGATCATCACCGGATTCGTATTCACACAACAGGTAACAATCATAGCAGCCTTCCCTTTACTGCCCTCTTTCAGGAAATAATCGGACGCCAGCCGTTGTTCATCATGATTCTCCATGAAATTGAGCATCCTGTGCTGAATATCGCCCACATCGTTCAGTGTGAATGTAATATCGGAAGAGGGTCTGTAACCGCAGGAAACGTCGCGCAACCTGTCATACAAGCCCACTTTATCATAGAGATAGTCGAAAGTATTGCCGGCCAGGAAATCGCGGTACGCCGAAGGGTTGTATATCTCTGCCAGAAAGATGACGCGGGGAAATTTCTCTTTCACCTGGGGAATTGCCCACCGCCAGAACGCCAATGGCGCCATTTCCGCCATATCGCACCGGAAGCCGTCCACATTTTTTTCCGCCCAGTAAATGAGTATATCCCTCATTTTTATCCACGTATCGGGAATGGGATCGAAATGCGTTTGTTTTCCGTTCAGATAATCCACCCCATAATTGAGTTTCACCGTCTCATACCAGTCGAATTGGGTCGGCCTGTTTGAAAAACAGTCGTTGCCCGTCGCTTTTGCCGGAAATTCACGGTACGAAAAGCCGGCTGATTTCCTGGGTGAGAGTTGTATTTCCAACGGTTGGTTGGGGATATAATAGTAATTGTTCAGGGGCGAGAAAGCCAGGGAGTTATCGTCCTTCTCCCCAAAATCTTCTATTCCCTCCGGCTTGTTGACTGAGCGGTAATTCCGGGCCACATGATTGGGCACATTGTCGATGATCGCTTTCAAGCCGGCGGCATGTGTCCGTCGGATCAATGCTTCAAACTCAGCCATCCTGCCGGGCACATCTACTGCCAGGTCGGGATCTACATCGTAATAGTCCCTCACCGCGTAAGGTGAACCCGCCTTGCCCTTGACGATCTCCGGGTACTCTTCCGGCAGGCCGTATGCGGTATAATCCGTGCCGGAAGCATGCGCCAATACGCCGGTATACCAAATATGCGTATAACCGCTTGCTTTGAGTTTTTGCAACAGGATAGCGGAAATATCATTGAATTTCCCTGTTCCGTTCTCTTCAATGGAACCATTGGTTCTATTGGCGGCGACAGTGTTCCCCAATAGTCTGGGCAACAACTGATAAATAAACGGTTTTTGATTCATTGGATATTTGGTTTTTCGGGGCGTTCCGGTTCATTCCGTCCTCTGACCCAGTTAAGTTGTTCGCGTATCTTTTTGGTCAGCGCATAATGCCTGTGACACTTTTTCGCCACCTCCCACGATTCGTCCTTGCTCATGGTCAATGCGGCGTAGTAGTAGCCCGCCTCCATGATTTTTAGCTGGTTTTGCAGGTCGAAGATGGAATATTTCTCTATCCCTTCGGTCTCAATCAGTATATCGCAGTATGCTTTATCGATGAGGGTATTAGAATTTGACATCAGGTTGAATGTCCGTTCCAGCATCCTCCGGATGTTGTGCTTTTCCGGAGGCGGCAGTATCAGTGAAACATTCACCCCGATCACATATTTACATTTCTTCCGGATGACCGAAACAGGGAAATTTTTCAGTAATCCGCCATCCACATAGGGAACATCATGGATCATCTGGGGATGGAATACGATGGGGACGGAACAGGACGCGACTACGGCCTCCACCAGGTCGTCTCCGTTGGAAAAAACGACCGTGGAAGCCCTGTTCCAGTCGGTAGTTACTACATAGAACGGTATTTGCAGCTCCTCAAAACGTGTAGCCCGGAGGTTTTTTTTCAGGAAATTGTGTAATCCTGCACTTTTAAAAAACCCGGTTGTAGGTATGGTGAGTTCCACGAACTCCCGAAATTCTTTTTCCCGGAAAAGCTCCACTATTTCATCGGGATGGTAGCCGTCGGCATAGAAAACACCGGCAAGCGCTCCCGCACTGGTACCGGCGATTACATCGGGCTTCAATCCACATTCCTCCAACACTTTCAGCGCGCCCAGATGGGCAAACCCTTTGGCGCCGCCTCCACTCAGGGCATATCCTAAAAAATGATCATAACTTTTACCGAAGATTGCCATGATCTCATCTCCTTTCAAACATTTTGTTTCACAAATATAGGATTTTTTTTCGAGTTTTCCATCTATTGGCTCAGCTATTAAACAGTATATTTATCATTGCTTGCCGGATGAACATTCCCGGTTTAACTCCGCCCGTAACTCCCGTACGGTTTTTCCCAATAACGGATGAATGAGTTCGGGCGCAATTTCATACAAAGGGTCAAGGACGAAAGAGCGGGTGTGAAACCGCGGGTGCGGAACGGTTAGTTCCGAAGTATCAATCACCAAATCACCCGTCAGTATCAAGTCTATATCAATTATCCTGTCCGCATATTGTCCGTTCTTACTTTTACCGGCTCTCTCCATCTCTTTTTCAATATCTTGCGTGATTGAGAATAACTCGTAAATATTGATATGGGTAATCACTTCGCATACGCAATTAACAAAAATATTTTCAGATTGGAATCCTACGGGGGCAGTCAAATAAAAAGCGGAAAGGGAAGTGATACTCCCTATCCGTTCCTCAATTTTATCCAAAGTTTCTTCTATGTTTTTCTGCTTGTCGCCAAGGTTGGAACCCAGCGCTAAATATACGGTATACTTGTTCACTCCGAATATCAGTCTAGAATCAACATCGCATCACCGTATGCCCCGAAAGCATATTTCTCTTTGATAGCCTCTTCATACGCATTCTTTATCTTTTCATATCCTCCAAATGCGCAGGCCATCATCAATAATATGGAATAAGGCAGGTGGAAATTGGTGACTAAGCTGTTGGTGAGCGTAAATTCATAGGGAGGAAAAATGAATTTATTGGTCCATCCGTCCCGCGGTTTCAGATGCCCGTCGGTGCTAACGGTCGTTTCTACTGCACGAAGTACGGACGTGCCGACCGCACAGATATTTTTTTCTTCGTCTTTGGCCTTGTTCACCCTTTTGCACAACTCTTCCATAATGATCATCTGTTCAGACTCCATCTTGTGCTTTGTAAGGTCTTCCACATCAATCATGCGGTAAGCGCCTAATCCGTTATGCAGGGTGAGATAACCGAAATCAATGTCTCTTATTTCCATCCTTTTCATCAGTTCACGGCTAAAGTGCAGGCCGGCAGCGGGGGCAACCACAGCTCCCTCATGTTGTGCAAATATATTCTGGTATCTCTCCGCGTCTTCGGGTTCCACATTACGTTCCAGATACTCCGGAATAGGAGTCTCCCCAATGGCGAACAACTGGTTTTTAAACTCGTCGTAAGGCCCGTCATAGAGGAATCGCAATGTGCGCCCGCGCGAGGTGGTGTTATCGATTACCTCCGCAACCAACTCTTCATTTTCTCCGAAATACAATTTGTTGCCGATACGTATTTTCCGCGCCGGATTGACCAGCACATCCCACAAATGTTGGTCGGAATTCAGTTCCCTCAATAAAAAGACCTCTATCTTGGCGCCTGTCTTCTCTTTGTTACCGAATAGCTTGGCCGGAAAGACCTTGGTGTTATTGAAGATAAAAAAATCTCCTTTATTAAAGTAGTCCAACACCTCTTTGAACGTCTTGTGCTCCAACTGTTCCGATTTTTTGTGAACAACCAGTAGCCGGGCTTCATCACGGTGAGTCGCAGGGTGTTTTGCGATAAGCTCTTCCGGCAAATTGAATTTAAATTGAGAAAGCTTCATAAGTTAAAAAAAATCCTGTATCAATTATGTTTTTATTTATTTTCTTTTATCACCGGGGAAGATATTCTCGTCTAAAAAACGATCTATATCTCCAATATCCAGACAGTTATCTACCGTAATATCTCCTACCCTCATACGCCGTAAACCGGTAAGGTGCGCACCCGTGTCCAACGCCTCCCCAATATCCCTGGCCAACGCTCTTATATAGGTGCCTTTACCGCATACCACACGTATGATGATATCCGGCATATCATAAGAAATCAATTCGATATCATCTATAACCAATAATTTAGGTTTTAGTTCAATATCTTTATTTTTTCTGGCCAGTTCATACGCTCTTTTTCCATCTACTTTGACGGCCGAAAAAGCGGGCGGAACCTGTTCTATGACGCCAATAAAACGGTGAAGTACCTCCTCTACCCTCTCTCTTGTGATATGGGCTACCGGATATTCGGCGTCGATCTCCGTTTCAAGGTCGAACGAAGGTGTGGTCGCTCCGAGGCGAATATGCGCGATATACTCTTTTGTTCCAGCCTGTAAGATCTCTATAAGTTTTGTCTTTCTTCCGGTACAAAGGATCATCACACCCGTAGCCAACGGATCAAGCGTTCCCGCATGTCCCACCTTCAATTTCTTTATTCCCAGCCTTCTGCATAGCTTGGCGCGTACAACGCGAACCACCCGGAAAGAAGTCCAATCCAGCGGTTTATCAATATACAGAATTTCACCTTCGATAAAATCCATCCTCTTTTATGCCATGCTCAAGCCTACGCCTGAAAAAAACAATATAAGCAGTATGACGCCTACGATAATACGGTACACTCCAAATGCCTTGAACCCGTAACGGGTAAGAAAATCTATAAAAAAACGGATGGCAAGGATTGCCACAACAAATGCCGCGACATTGCCGATAATAAGCAACAGGATGTTCTCTTTCAACATTGCGGCGTTTATGGGGTCTTTTACCAATTGATAAAATTTATACCCCGCTGCCGCGGCCATGGTAGGGACAGCCAGAAAAAACGAAAATTCAGCGGCATTCTTGCGGGTGAGTTTTGTGGTCATCCCCCCAACAATGGTAGCCATGGAGCGAGATACGCCGGGAATCATGGCGATACATTGGAAAAAGCCTATTGTAAGCGCTCTCGTCCACTTTATAGATTGTTCCTGCGACGGTTTGTCGAACCATTTGTCCGCGAATAACATTAAAATCCCTCCCAGCACAAGCATTACCGCCACCACAGTCACATTTTCAAGCAATGCATCAATTCGGCCTCCTAAGAGCAAGCCGATGACTCCGGCCGGGACGACGGCAATAAACAACTTCCAATAGAAATCGAATTTGTGGATGAACCGGGTAAAATAAGTCCATCCCTTTTTTCCTGAAGACATACCACGAACCGCTTCTTTATCAAGGACAACGATCGGGGTCAGACGAAAAAAACGCTTCCAATAGAGAACTACTACCGACAATATGGCGCCAAGTTGGATGATCACCGTAAATGCTTTCGCAAAATCGGTGCTCTCCATTCCCAGTAGCGCCTGGGTGATAATCATATGGCCGGTGGACGACACGGGGAGGAACTCTGTGAGCCCCTCCACAACCGCAATGATAATTGCTTCTAATATGCTCATGAATAATATATTTTGCAGTATCCGGTCATTGAATTATTTTCCGGCCGTACTGCTTTTCTCTTTCGAGGGATACAAAATACCCACTATCATCAGTACAAAACCAGCAAGACAAATTACAGGGGCTAATTTTATGCGCCTGGCGCTGAAAATATCGGGTTCAAATCCGCTTTCAAAAGTGGTGGCTGGCCCCGTCATCAGCAGAAAACCGACAATGATGAGAAGAATGGCAACGCCACAGATAATCAGGTTCGTTTTGCTTAAAGCAACATTTTTTTGAGACATATTGAAAATAGTTTTTATACATAATATAACTGTTCCGACTTCATTTTCACATACCTGTTTACGGCAAAAATAGCGGCTAGGGTAGAGATAATTACCCCCAAAAGAATTACAGTTGTAAATATGATAATCAGATCCATAGAACCTATAATGAGTTGAATTTCAGCATACTCTTTGTTAAAATAAGTAATGATGGCAAGGATGATCAAATCTGCTATGATCCCTGCAATGACGCCCGTGAAAATGTTATTTACCACGAATGGCTTTCTGATAAAACCTCCGGTGGCTCCCACCAACTTCATAGTATTGATAAGAAACCGTTTCGAGTAAACGCTCAGGCGAATGGTGTTGCGAATAAGCGTGAAAGATATCAACAACAGTACGGCGGCAAGGATCAGCAAAACAGTCATCACTTTAGAGAGGTTGTTGTTGATAAGATCTATCGCCTCCTGCTGGTAGAGCAGGTCTGTTACGTTGTTGTTCTGCCTGATCACCGAATTGATGACTGCAATACTATCACTGTTGGCATATTCCGAGTGGAGAAAGATCTCAATACAATCCTGCGCCGGATTGTATCCCAACAGTTCTTCCGGGTCTTCGCCCAAATCCTTAATGAGTTGTTCTTTGGCTTCCTCCTTGCTGATAAACCGTGATGATTTGACAAAAGGCTGTGCATCCAAATTCTTCCTGATTTTTGATATTCCGGCATCTGTCACCTCTGGAGAGAGCATCACATTGAAACTCATATTTTCCTTTATAAACCTGGTCAAACCGTTCCCCATGAAAAGGATTAATATAGTGATACCCAACAGCACCAAAACCAGCGAAATACTGATGGTGGATGTTATCTTAGCGTTTAAGAACCGGGCCGTGGATACCTTTTTTTTGCCAGTCATACGAATTACAGATAATTAAATGCGGATATGACGCCTTTTCCAAATAAGTCGCAAAGTAATAAAAATTATTGCAGAAAAAGGAGCGAATGTGAAATATTAAACTCTTTTCACTAAGTCGGTTTTCTGTCGTCGCCCGGTACAATCAAAGTTACAGGGTAAAAAGTTTACGGGTGCATTTTTCAGCCCGTAGTTTATTCTCCTTTCAAGGGTGTAAGGCCTAATTCTTTGGCTCTGTTTAACATAAATTGAAGGGCCGCTTCCCGTTCGTTGGGAATATCCCCGTCTAATATCGCCTCTTTGATGGCCGATTTCAACAGACCTATCTCCCGGCTCTGCGGGAGACCGAAGATTTCCATGATCTCGTTGCCGTCTACCGGGGGCTGGAAATTACGCACCCTGTCTTTTTCCTCGATCTCTTGTAGTTTCCTCCGCACGATCTTGAAGTTGTTCAGATAGTTGCGTACTTTCACCGGGTTTTTCG
>JAISZV010000084.1 GCA_031284475.1 Proteiniphilum sp.
AAATCGCCTGTAGATCGGTTCATTGATCGACTGAATTTCAAAGGTAGATACCCGCGGAGTCGTCGCTTTCACTTCAGCTCGCACTCTTCCGCTATTTTCATCCACAGCCATTTTGAGGACTCCTAGGCCCCACTCTTGAGCCGCCGCAGGATTTAGGCTTATATTAACGATTGCATGACTCCGGTCTATACCCCAAGCATTTACGTTGGTCAACGTTAAACCGGTAATTTGAGTCAGATAGTCGAAATCTCTGTCGTCAATACGATCCAGCAATGCATAATATTCCACCGGCTTCTCGCCATTCGTTGTCTGATACGTAGAACGCAGATAGAATTTAGAAGGTCCTAACCTTCGCGGAATGGCCCATTCCTCCGGCGTATATACGTAACGCGCATTCGATCCGTTTTCTTCCAGTACCAGATAATTGTCATTCCATCTATACTTGAAGTAGTCATTGATCCGCAAGCGATAGTAAGACCGCTCCAACCGCGCAATATCCTTTGTGTTCTGATGAGTACTCAAATCAAACTGAACAAAACTAAGCAATTGCACAAAATCATCATTATCTACCCACCCAATACCATATTTTTCCGTACTGTCCGGAAGTGACAGCAAATTAGGCTCCATGCTTAATTCGAAGAAAGTTCTGTCGTTCAATACATACAGGGCTGTATCCGTTTTGGTCTTGTTGGTTTCTCCCACGCCCAGATAAAGCTGTTTTGCGCCCGGCTCACTCGTAAAGTTATGCAGGTAGCGGAAGGAATAACCTCTGATAGCCAACAGATCTGCTGCACTAAGATGTTTATAACCCAGATAGGGATCCGTACGGAATTTTTCTTTTTCCGTATCGATTACCTTTTCAAAAAACCTCTCTCCGGTAGATATCCATGCTTCGTCAGTGTCTACAGCGGGGTAATACTCATTTAACTGATAACAAATACGCCAATTCGCATTGAAACGCGCCAAGGTATCGTATACCTGAATATACTCAAGAATAACCCGATCAAACTCACGGTTAACAAAGTGCACTCTCGACACAGGATTCTGCTCATTAACCTTCATTACCAGCCAGTGGCACGACGGCATATAGTGCGGATCTTCATTCGCCTCCATTGCTACCCAACGGGGCGTCATATCGCCTGCCCACAAAGGCACGCACAATACACGTCCTGTCGAATCCCGGATGATGTACAAATCCGTTTCGACCGTCGCACGATGATCGTCTATTTCACAACCGGCGACGCCGAAATGCATACGCAAGCCATTCGGAATATCCCTTACGGTAAGCACCGTTTGGTCTCTTGTGTCCAAATCCTGCAAACGAAGAATCAGGTTATTCCAAATCTCCCAGTTATACAAATCGGTGGTTTGACTAGGACCCGGGACAGGGCCATACTTTCCATTATCAGCAGCGAAGCCTTTTTCTTTACTGGTAATAGAAAACAGATTGACAGCGACACTGTCTTCCGAGGGATAGTATATAAAACGAAAATCGCTCGTTCCCTGCGTATATGAGCCTGCTACGATTTTCGGAAACAGGTGGTTGTTTGAGTTGTTATAATAATTTTCAGCGTTGCTGCCATCCAACACGGTAATATACTTGTCTGATCCGCTCGCATCGTTCAACACTTTTAAACGCACATAATTCAGTCTTGTGCGTTCAGCGGCCGTTCCTCTTAAAATTGATACACTTCCATTCTTTACCTCACCCGTCGGGTCTTCCGCCACAACCGTCTTTGCAAAGACATTTTCACCCAGCGTCGGCGCCGGATCAAACTGCAAATTGATACCCGGATTATTTTCAGCTTCGTCCAGTGTACGCGTCCACAACCGCGTATTGATATCCTCTTTCGTCAAGACACGCGGAGCGGCCGATGATAATGTAAAGCGTACGAGCGTATCCCGATAAAACGCATTGACGTTGCCGGTTATCGGATCTGTCGGAATGAATGCTTTACCGCTTACCTTGGCCAACTTAATAGCAGGCCGCCCGTTACGAAACGTTCCATCAGAAATTAACGTCAAAAATCGATCGTCCGTTGCATTACCGACTTGAATCCGTAAATAGGCGCTATCTTCCACGCTTCCGGAGTACGTCCACGAATTAAAGTCCCAGGATTCCAAATTTCCACCCACCAATATCGCTTCATCATCGACATTACATTCATTCTGCTGCGTCTGATAAGGGCCTATTTCGTTGCCCGGATGGTTAATCCACGGCCCTTTATTACTTACGGCAAGCGGCGTTGCGTACTCTCTGTTAATAAAGCGGAAACCCGGACGTAGCCCCAGATCTTCCTGCTCGTCCTCCTGAACCTTTGCACACCATAATGACTCGCGTAACCTCGCATAACGCTCTCTGGGGTCTGTGACGGCACCGAGCCCGATGAGCGGTGGGTACAAATAGGTACTGTCTACCAGTACGAGATATCCATCCTCATCCATGGCCAATGCATAAAAAGGCCGTCCGTTGCGTAAAAGGATACTATCCTGCGTTCCCGTAACTGCATGTGGCCCCTTTGATGTTACCACCAATTGATAAGCACCTACCTTTTCTCCTTTTTCTCCCTTTTTTACAACAGGCACGTTTTTTACGGGATTTCCGTACCAGCGCGATAGGTTGCTCCACCACACTTGCGCGTCTACCGTAAACGCTGTTGTAAACAGCATTAGCGAAATCGCTAACAAAGTAAAAATCTTTTTGTTCATAATCAAATAATTTAATATTAATACTTTAGTAAATTAATTTTATCTTCTCTATTTAATACCTGCAGGCGCTTTTTGCACCCCGGCGCTTTTTTACCGCAACAAAAATACATATTTGTTCTATTCCGGCTATCATAAATTCCAACTTTTTTCTGTCCATTACCCGTTTCTTTTCAAAAAGACTTGTTTTTGTGTATGAAACGGGAATTTCCGGTAACAAAGCGCTTACTTGCCGGCGGCTTCCGCCCGCGACCTGTTTGCCGCAAGCCGCCCGATAGCTCTTTCTTTTTTTCTTGACCAATCGCATGGTATTCTTCTCCTTTTTTATACTCACTTATTCAATTCATTAATATGTACCTGCGTACATAATTATTATACATTACAACAAACACTTTTTCTTTCATTTTTCCGAGCCGAAACCCGGACTCGAACCGGGGACCTATTCATTACGAATGAATTGCTCTACCAACTGAGCCATTTCGGCTTGTTTTCCACACGCGCACCGACGGATGCTACCCGGCGACACGTTATTCGGGGACAAAGATAATAACTTATCCGGAACGCAAAACGATTTGGTCAAAAAAAAAACGGAAAAAAGGTGCTCCTTTTTTGTCACAACTCCCATCCTTCACACGAACTCCCGAGCTGACGATAAGCGAATCCAGGGAAGGTAATGGACAAGAAGTTGAAAAATGATTATACTGCCCGCGGTATAGTTTTGTGCATAAAGGGGTAGTTAGTAGTTAGAAAAAAAAGTGCAACAGCGCCTCCGCAGGGCTTTAGCCCAATCCCCCCACATTGCCGTCCGTTTTAACTCAATGTCATCAAGTTAAGATTTTGTTTCCGGCATCCCGCCAGGGA
>JAISZV010000126.1 GCA_031284475.1 Proteiniphilum sp.
ACTGATTGCGTCCATTTTACCGGAGAGGTGAGTTGCGCGATCAGGTTCTTCTTGATAGTTTCGGGATCGGTTTCGCCTGTGGTGGATACATTCTGATATACCGGGCAGACCGGTACGGAAAAAGGGGTCGATTCGATGGCTTTCGACAGTTCTACGCGGGCAGGTTCCATCAATGGCGAGTGGAAAGCGCCGCCCACTTTGAGCGGCAACGCGCGTTTGGCGCCCGCTTCTTTCATCAGTTCGTAGGCTTTTTCAACGCCGCTGTTGGAGCCGGAGATTACCATTTGTCCCGGACAATTGTAATTGGCAGGTACCACCACGTCGTCTATCGATGCGCAGATATCTTCCACTTTCTCGTCGGGTAATCCCAGTATGGCCGCCATGGTAGAAGGGTTGGCTTCGCACGCTTTTTGCATGGCCAATGCGCGTTTATAGACAAGCATCAGGCCGTCTTCGAACGATAAGGCGCCGGCAGCTACCAATGCCGAAAATTCTCCCAACGAATGGCCGGCGGTCATATCGGGTTTGAACTCTTCACCCAGTGTCTTCGCCAGAATCACCGAGTGCAGGAAGATGGCCGGCTGTGTTACTTTTGTCTGTCTCAAGTCTTCGTCGGTTCCGGCAAACATCAGGTCGGTGATCCGGAACCCGAGTATTTCGTTCGCTTTCCCGAACAACTCTTCAGCCAGCGGCGACGTTTCGTACAATTCTTTGCCCATACCCACAAACTGGGCGCCCTGGCCGGGGAATACGTATGCTTTTTTCATAATGATCAAAACTAAACTGATTTAACGAAGTAATAATTATAATCTGCTAATCTATAAATCAGTAAATCGATAAATCGCCTTTATTATTCTTCTATAAAAATTTAGCGGTTGCAAAAATACACTTTTTATGTGAGATCAGCCTTGTTTTTCCGTTTTTTCCCGTATCTCCACGCGGCGGATCTTTCCGCTGATTGTTTTCGGCAGTTCGTTTACAAATTCAATCAACCGCGGATATTTATAAGGAGCCGTCACATTCTTCACATGCTCCTGGATCTCTTTGGCCAATTCGTCACCCGCTTGTGTTTTGTACTCTTCCGCCAATACGATGGTGGCTTTGATCACCTGTCCCCTGATCTCGTCGGGCATGCCGGTGATAGCGCATTCTACCACGGCAGGGTGGGTCATTACGGCGCTCTCTACTTCAAATGGGCCGATGCGGTACCCGGAACTCTTAATTACGTCGTCGGTACGCCCTACAAACCAGTAATACCCGCCTTCATCGCGCCAGGCCATATCGCCCGTATGATATACATTATCTGCATATACCTCGCGGGTAAGCGCTTCGTCCCGGTAATACCCCTTAAAAAGGGAGAGAGGACGCTTTTCATCCGTATAGAAGACAATTTCTCCCTGCTCCCCGTCTTCGGCCGAACGCCCGTCGTAAGTCATCAGATCCATCTTATAAAGGGGATTGGGGACGCCCATTGCCCCCGGTTTCGGTTCTATCCAGGGAAAGGTGATAATGGTAGGGGCTGTTTCGGTCTGGCCGAACGCCTCCATCATCTTGATACCGGTCAGTTGATAAAAAGTTTCAAATACCGAAGGGTTGAGCGCTTCTCCTGCGGTGGTACAGTATTCCAGTGCCGAAAGGTCGTATTTGCTCAGGTCTTCACGGATCAGAAACCGGAAGATGGTTGGGGGAGCGCAAAACGAAGTTACTTTGTATTCCGAGATCATTCGGAGCATATCTTCCGGGATAAAACGCCCGTCGTAGTCGTAAACAAATACGCAGGCGCCTATGATCCACTGTCCGTAGAGTTTTCCCCATACCGCTTTGGCCCATCCGGTGTCAGCCACGGTAAGGTGTATACTCTCCTCGTGAAGATTATGCCAGTATTTGGCGGTAGTGATGTGCCCTAAGGGATAGGCGAAATCGTGCACTACCATTTTGGGTTGCCCCGTAGTTCCGGAGGTGAAATAGAGGAGCATTACGTCGTCGTTTGCGTTTATCTGCTCCGGCCTTACAAAGGGAGGCGCGTCTTCCACTCCCCGGTGGAAATCGATCCACCCCTCCGGGATGGTATCGCCTACCATAATGCGGTACCGTACCGTGGGAGAGGAAGCCATTGCCAGATTCACATGCCCTGCCAGGTTATCGTCCTGCGTAGTTACTATCGCCTTTATATCCGCCGCGTTGTTACGGTAGATAATATCTTTGTAGGTGAGCAGATGCGTAGCCGGGATCGCTATGGCTCCAATCTTGTGCAGCGCCAGGATGGCCGGCCAGAATTCAATGTTCCGCTTGAGGATAAGCATCACCATATCTCCTTTCCCGATACCGAGCGACTGAAAGAATGAGGCTGTTTTGTCCGAAAGGGTTTTTAGTTCGCCGAAGGTCAGATCCCTGTGCGCTCCTTTGTCGTTCGTCCAGCAGAGCGCCCGTTTTCCGGGGTTTGTCCGCGCCCATTCATCGGTTACGTCATAAGCGAAATTGAAGTTTTCGGGCACTGAAATATCGTAATTGTCAATAAAATCCTGGTGTGAACTGAACGAAATCTGCTTTACAAATTTTTCTATCATGATAACCTGATTGTAGTGTCAAGGTTCCTGTATAGGGCAGGAACAAGACGGTTGGAGGAAAATATTTTGTTTTTTTGATTTATTACGGGTATAAAATGATGGCAAGGAATTTCACCGGTTTATTATTAAGCGCCTTCATACCGTGCGGTAGCGACGAATCGAAATAGATGCTGTCTCCTTCCTCCAGTAACAAATCTTTGCCGTTGATGTTCAGCGTCATGCTTCCCTCCAACACCATGTTGAATTCTTGTCCGGCATGGATATTCTTGTAAAAACCGGTTTCCATTGGCTTGGGTTCTACCGTGACCACAAAAATTTCCGCCACATTATTGGTGAAACCGGAAGTAAGAGACTGGTACTTATAAGCTGAAACCCTTTCCACACTTACTCCTTTGTCTTTCCGGGTGATAAAATAGGAATTCATCCTTGGCTCCGTACCGAACATCAGGGTTCCCATATCCACGTTGAACTCCCGTTCGATGCGCTGTAAAAATGAAACGGAAATATCTTTTTCACCCTCCTCAAATTGTAGATAGTCGTTTGTATCTACCTCCAGCCTGTGGGCCATTTCGTGGGGCGAAAGATCGAGCGCGTCGCGCAACCCTTTTATCCGTTCGCCTATCTGTTTAATATCTGTTGTCATTGCCGTATGAATGTTGAATTATCTTGTATGATTGTTTCCATAATTTCCCGATGGATAGCGCCGTTAGAAGCGACCAACTCCTTGTTGAAAATGTAGTTGTCGCCACCTGAAAAGTCGGTACATTTTCCGCCGGCACATTGCAGGATGAATGCCCCGGCAGCCACATCCCACGGCGAAAGGCCGCTATGGAAGTAGGCGTCGCTGATCCCTGCCGCCACGTAACATATCTCTAAAGCGGCCGATCCCTTGATGCGCAAACTGCATTTACGGAACTGCTTCATGGTGTTCCTGAGTACCTGTTCGCCCCTCTCGTCCAAACTGTATGGGATGCCGAACCCGATATACCCGTTCACCAGGGTGGAGTGGCTGCTCACTTTCAGCGGGATATTGTTTAAAAAGACTTTTCCCGCTCCTGTGGCGCAATACATCTGCTCCGCCACCGGATCATATACCGTTCCCAAGATGATCTCTTTTCCTTTCATCAGCGCAATGCTTACCGAAAAGGGCGTGTTGCCGTGCACATAATTGGTGGTGCCGTCCAGCGGGTCGATGATCCATGTAAATTCTTTCTGTTCAAAACCTACGGTCTCCTCTTCCGTGAGAAATCCCGCTTCGGGAAGCAACCTGCTTAATCCCTCTACTAACCGGTTCTCCGCTTCTTTATCAATATAAGTTACATAATTGCGGGTACCCTTCAGTTCAATATTTTTCTTCTTCAGAACAGCCTGCTCCGTTTTCAGGTATGCGCCCGTAGAGAGTGCAAATTCTTTTACATCATTACAAAGTTTTTCCGAATCCATGTTGTACACTTCTATATTTTAATTGGGGATTTGGGATTTGGGATTTTAGAATTGGGATTTGGGCCTTAGGGCTCCCTGTCTCCTCGCCTCCCTTTCCATCCTTTATATCGTGCGCCGCACATTATCATTCATTGGGGAACATTGAGTTCCACCAGCGCGGGTCATCTTTCAGCCACTTGGCGAACCAGGCATAGATGGCGTTATTCCAGGCAATCCGCTTATCGTAATCGTAGATACCGTGGTTTTCTCCTTCCACCTGGATAAATTCCACCTCCTTGCCGAGCAACTTCAGGGCATTATACATCTGGATGCTCTCGCCGATGGGCACGTTGGTGTCGGCTGTCCCGTGCAGCAATAGCAACGGCGTATTGATCTTATCGGCATGGAAGAGCGGGCTTTGTTTCACATAAAGATCGGGATTGTTCCAGGGGTAGCTGCCCGCACTCGCTCCCGCACTGTAGGAGTAACCCCAATATCCCTCGCCCCAGTAACTGGTGATATTGCTGATGCCGGCGTGCGACACCGATGCGGAAAACAGGCCGGTCTTGGTGATAAGGTACTGCGTCATAAATCCTCCGTACGATGCGCCTATATTACCGATTTTTGTCCCGTCCACAAAAGGGTGGGCGGCAACAAACGCGTTGGTTCCTTCAATGATCTCCTCGGCCGTCCGGTCGCCCCATGCGTTCACGTGGCGGGCCGAGAACTCCTGCCCGTAGCCGGTAGCGCCGCTCGGTTGCAGCGTATAGACCACATAATCCTGCGCGGCGTAGACATGTAACGGATAAGTGCCTTCGAATGTGCGTGCCGTGGGGCTGGTTCCGCCGTAGTAATAAACGATCAGCGGGTATTTTTTTTGCGGATCGAAGTTAGGAGGCAGATAATAGCGTCCCTCGATCACGTCGCCGAAAGAACTGGTAAATTGCCAGTCTTTCACTTCTCCCAAATTCAGTTTGTTCAGCCGCCCCGCATAGGGATCGGAGATCAGGGCCGATTCCATCGTTTTCAGGTTCAGCAGGTAACTCCTGTTCGAGTTGGAGGCGCTTACAGCTGTATAGGTTGCCCATGCTGCGTTTTCGGCAATATTGAATGAGCGGATCACATCCTCTTTGAGTGGCAGTTTGTCGAATTTTTTCCGTTGCGGATCATAGCGGTACACATTCGCCCGGTCGCCCTCCTCCACGCGGTAATAGATGTACCCATCCTGCGCGTTCCATTCTTGTGCGCTGACGGTAGGATTGAAATCCTTGGTCGCCGGTTCCACCTGCCGGGTAGCCAGGGTCATGATGAACGACTGCGTATCGTAGCTGTTGGCAATCTGCCCCTCTTTGATATTAAGCCCTATGCCGCCGAACGCTTCGGGAGCGCCGTGGATCAGCAACTGCTTTGCGTCCGGTGAGAATTGTGCGGAGGAGGCGTAAGCCTCGTCTTTCCAGATCGTGTCCACCGCCATAGTTTCCAAATCCAGCATATAGAGCGAACTTCTGCGGAAAGGGCGTTCCGAAAGATATTCTTCGGAGGTGGAGAAGAGCAGTTTTTTCACATCGTCCGTCACATCGTTGAGCGACGCCGTTTGCCGTCCGAAGGTGAGTTGTTGGGTGAGACCGGTATCAAAGAAATGGCGGTATAGAAAGTAACGGTCGCGGTAATCCGGTTGCCTGTCGTCGATCCCGATCAACCGCTTCAATCCGCCGGGGTTGCTGATGGTGATACTCTTTTTGGTAGAGAAGAATACTGATCGTTCATCGGGCGCGATGTGGAAATTCTCTTTCGGTAGTCCTTCGGCGATAATTTTGGTCCCTGACGTGAGCGGATCGAGAGCGTAGAGCGTCCGTCCGTCGTTGTTGTCGGCCACATAATAGAGCATATCCGATTTGGGCATCCAACTCAATTGCGCCCTGCCGCCCGGTTCCGAAAGAATCATCCGTTTCTGCTTGGCGTCGTATATCTCCGTATAACTGCGTCCGTTACCGCCGGAGAGGGTTTCCCGCAGGCTCAGCAACACGAACCGTCCGCTTGGCGATATGGAAGAACTGTTTACCCTTTTTCCTTCCAGGATATCTTTGATATTGATTCTTCGGTTGTCTATATTATTAAATGTATAGATAAGCAGGGAGTCTTTCTCATCGGGTTTCAGTTCGATCTTCACAGCGGGATCGGCCTTGTATTTTTCCGAGGTAAGCATCTTAATGACAATACGCATATTGTTCGCCGGCCCGTTCAGGTTCGTATCTACCGATCCCGACCGGTGGAGGCTGTCGTTCACCTGTGTTTTGGTAGCCCGTTTTATATTGTCGACCCACAATTCCATCGGATTGGGCGATGTTACCGTGAGTTTTCCCTTGCCATAACGGTCGCCGGCGACAAAGAAAGAGAATAGTTGCAATGCTTCTCCCTGTTGTGGTTTTGCCAGGTTGAAAAATCCGGCCGTATCAGGAGTCAACTCTGTGGTAAACCGTTCCTGTGCCGGAAAGAAGACAGGGTAGGCGAGTAGCTTTTCATCCGAAAAGGCGGATTTGTCGAGGTTTGTACTATCCAGCATTACCGGCCTCCGTACCGGAATCGGATCAAAAGAATATATCTTCTGCGGAGTCAGCGGTTGCTGTGCCTTCGCGCTTGTTACCAGCAGCAATGCGGTAACGATAGAACAAAAAGAATTATGTCTCATACTTTATAAACTAAAAGCGATTTTTCACTAATTATCTAATTATTAAATCACTAAATCATCATTACATCCCAAATCCCAAATCAAACGTCCCAAATCAAACGTCTAATCGTTTTATTCTTTGTCGCACCATACGAAATATTCGTCGAATGTTTCCTGCCAATCGGGTTTCTTCTCAAAAAGGCCGAAGACCGACGATCCCGATCCGCTCATGGAGGCATACACAGCTCCCATTTCGTAAAGCGATTGCCTGATCCTGCAAATTTTGGGAAATTTTTTGAAAACGGGCGTCTCGAAGTCATTTTTCAGCAGTTCCCTCCATGTTTCCGGTGGTTTACGAACGATCTCTTTCAGCGGAAAATCCGGTTTCCGCGGGGTGATCATTGCATAAGCCTCTTTGGTAGAAACCATGATGTCCGGTTTCACTATGAGGAGCGAGTAGTTGTCCAAGTCTAATTCTATGGGTTCCAGTTCGTCGCCGGTACCTGTGGCGAAAACGGGCCGGTTCAGGATAAAAAAGGGACAATCGGCTCCCAGGCGGGCAGCCCGTAGTATCAGTTCCTTTTTTGAGTATCCTAAGGCGAAGGTCTCATTAAGTAGTTTGAGCATAAAATCAGCGACCGAAGAACCGCCGCCCAACCCCGCGCCGGCCGGAATCTTTTTCAACAGGTGTATATCTATCTCCGGCAGTTTTTTTTCTGTTGCGATCAGTTTAAGCGCTTTGATCGCCAGATTATTTTCCGGATTTCCTTCAATCGGAATACCGGACTGAAAAAGACGGTACTGCCGTGGAGAAGCCGTTGATCCCGTGCTTCCGGTAAATTCCGGAATGTCCGTAGTTTCCTCTTGCGCCGGTATGATCTCCAGGGCGTCTTTCAGCCCGACAGGATAAAAAACGGTCTCCAGGTTGTGGTAGCCGTCCGTCCGGCGGGAAACAACGTGGAGTCCTAAATTGATTTTCGCATTGGGAAAACAGATCATTCGCCGTTTACTTTTCGATAAATTTAGCCTATTTCTATTTCCGGCACATTCAAAGCCATTTTGTTCCGGCATTCACGTAGCGAAATAGTTCCTGCAAATATACGGATTTTATTTTTAACTCTCTCATTCTTTATTTCACGTCCCTTGTAATTCTATCATGCGTAAAAATTAGAAAATATTTCACGTAAAAGCGTGGATCAATGTAATCATAAACATTCATACAGCGCACATTTTTTATTATGAGGTTATACTCTCCTCAAAACTCAAACGCCGCCCGTACCCCCAGTTGTTTGAGTGCGGTTTTGTGGAACGAGCAGAAGGCGCCCGCATTGAAAAAGCGGTTGCCGATACCATATCCGAGTTCGGTATAGGAGACGATTTGAGGCGTGTGTAGCTGGCTCAGGTAGATTCGTTCGTTTTCGGCAAAGTCCGATACGAACGGAATATTTTTCAGTATCAGGAAGGGCGCTTCAAACATAATATGCGCCTGAATGTATGAGTCGGAGGCATTATACAACTCGCGGCCCAGCAGGTTGAAAATGCCGCCTAATCCATCGTCCCAGTTTTCGGGGAAGTTGCTTTTGGAGAAATATACAAAATCGGCGAAATATTCCGTTTTCTGGTCGATGAACTTACCCGCGCCCAAGTGATACTGGAGCGAATGCCTCAATCCGAACGGTATATTCTGGCTTATATCCAATTCAACGCGGTTGTATTCCGACGTACTACCGAGAATATGCTGGAAACTTCGTGATAACTCCAGTTTGAAAGTTGGAAAAGGCGACCGTTCATATATCTTTTGCCGCCCGTCATACCGGTAATACTGTCGCGGAGTCCAACTGATACGGACAAACGGGGCAAATGATTTCTTGACGCCGAACATATCCTCTATCGGTTCACTGTCGGGTGCGGTGGAGCGTAGCTTGCTCATGTTGCCCTTGCTCTTTCTGATATGGTAATCGATCCCTGTCTGTAATAGCATGCCATTGGTCATTTCGTAGGTATTGAAGAGTTTCAGATAGTAATCCCTGTAATAATTTACGGAGATTTCATCAAAGTTGATCCCCCGGTTATTGAGGCTGTCTTGTATCTGGTCTACGAACAGTGAACTGTAGATAGGGTTTCCGTTTCCGATAGAGACGGAGGCGCTTCCCAACCGGTAAGGTTCATAATTCCATGTGGTGGTCAGGTCTGTGAAAAATTCTTTGCGGTGGAACATATACCCTGCGAAAGCATCCATCTTCACGGTACGGTTACGTTTCAGGTCAAAATTAAAAGATAGTTTCTGGCGGTAGGTTATGCCGTCGCGCGAGGTATATCCGACCATCAGCGGGTTGAGTAGCCCCGAATAACCTATTGCCGTCGACCGGTACTTGTAGTTCGAGTTCATCACCATGCGTTGCGCCACCTGCTGCGCGATGTTCGGGCTGCGGAGAGAGTCTCCGCCGGCTTTGCGGGTTGCTTCCTCTGCTTGCTGCTGCAAGTGTTGCGCCAACACATCCCTTTCCCTGGCCTGCAAGGGGATGGGGCGGCGTTCATTCCAGAAGGTAGAGTCGCTTTGCAGTGGTACCGGGCCCAGCCTTACTTTATAAAAATCGCTGATATTGAGTGAACGCACCGGTTCCGTGGACTGCCTCAACCGCACCTCCTGGTAGTTGATAGTTGCCAGGTGCCTGCTTGCCAGTACATTCCCTAAGTATGAAGCCGTTTCATAAATAGTGAACCGTACCGGTAAATAGTTGGTGATCCACTCGTCTCCCATAGTCATCTCGAACGAAAAATCGGAGAAAATATCGATCCCTTCGCCCCTGAAAAAGATCACGCGCCAGGTTCCCCGCTCTATAATGAATGTTCCTTTCAGCAGTTTACTGTTTTCATAAATGGGGTTGAAATTGATGCTGTAATAGGTTTTTTCGTTTTCGGTGAAAGTACGTGTCAGATTGTAGCGGTAATATTTTGATGTGTTGAACCTGATGGGCATGAAAAAACTTTCATCGTTGGTACTCTCTCCGTAGATATTGATATTTAACAACTCAAACGGTATCATGTCAATATCTTTCCCGGCGGTGAGCGTTCCGGTCACATGCCGTATATCCTGTACGTAATTATTCGGGTAGTCAAACCGTAAATCGCTGATTGTCTCGATCACAGCCGCTTCATTGTAAGGATCGTGCAACACGAACCGGGGAATCAGATGGGTATATTTATAGAGAAAATTCTTTTTTACGGTCTCCACATAGGTACGCGTATATATTTCCGCTGAAAAACTCTCTACCAGATCGTTATATTTCTCAGCAGCGCTCATTGCCCTCTTCATAACGGTATCTACCGGCAGTTCCGCCTGTAATGCGAAACTTTTGAAGGAAGCAATGTACAAAAACAGTATATATACGGCGACTTTCCCTTTCATTTCTTACAGGTTGCAAACTTACATTTTTTTTTTAACCGCTGAAAATTTTTATACGTAGGATAACGTGTAAGTAATCCGGTTTTTTACCGGAAAAATTTGCCCGGGAGATTCTTTCGATAGCAAAAAAGATGTTTTTTACGGTTATTTATAAAAAAACCGGTATATTTGTGTTTTAGAACATAGTTCTATAACATTCATGGCCGGAAAGAAGAAAGATATAATCGATTTATCCTCCACACTACCCGATATATGGAGGATGCTGACGGATGCTGAACGCGAAATTCTGCGCAGTAGCGCCCGTATAGTTCATTTTAAAAAAAATGAACTGCTCTATCTTGAAGATGATACGCCCAAAGACCTGATGTGTCTTTTTTCAGGAAAGGTAAAGATTCTCAAAAGTGGAGTAGGAGGCCGAAGCCAGATTATCAGGATCATACGTCCTGTGCAATATTTCGGTTACAGGGCTTATTTTGCACGGGAGAATTATGTGACCGCCGCTATGGCTTTTGAGTCCTGTACCGTCTGCATGATTCCCATGGAACTGATAGAGAAGTTCCTGCGCAGGAACGGCAACCTGGCTCTTTTCTTCATTCAGATGTTATCGGTCGACCTTGGTATTGCCGACCAAAGGGTTGTTAACCTTACGCAAAAGCATGTGCGTGGAAGGTTGGCGGAATCGCTGTTGGCCTTGAAAGAGAGTTACGGACTCGAAGAAGATGGCGCTACCATCAACATCTATCTGGCGCGCGAAGACCTGGCCAGCCTCTCCAATATGACCACATCCAACGCCATCCGCACCCTGTCTAATTTTGTGAACGAACGTATCATCGCCATCGACGGCAGGAAAATAAAAATCATCGATGAAGAGAGGCTCCATAAAATAAGCCGCATGGGATGAGTTTGTTTGGCGGGATGCGTCCTGCGAGAAAAACTGCTTGGGATGCGTACCGGGAGGGGAGTTGTTTTTTGACTTAAATTGTGAATTTGTTTTTCGGATTTTCAAAACTCGTGCCTACCTTTGTGTTTTAATCATATAAAATGATTCAAAAAATAACCCGCTCCATACTCACCGGTTATTATATGCCGGTAAAGAAATTTGTAGAAGACCCGCTGGGAATACAACAACAAACGCTGGACTATTTGCTCCGGCATGGGCGGAATACACTTTACGGAAAAGAAAACAACTTTCAGTCCATCCGGGACAGTTGCGATTTTACTGCCCGGGTACCGGTCATCTCGTATGAAGAGTTGCGCCCCTACCTCGATAAAATAATACTCAACAAGCAACAGAATGTACTCTGGGATACTCCGGTAAAGTGGTTTGCCATGTCTTCGGGTACTACTGAAGACAAAAGTAAATATATCCCTGTTACCAGAGAGTCGTTATACAACGGCAATTACCGCGCCGGCTATCACATGCTGGGAATCTATGCACACCATCATCCCGATACCGCATTCATATTGGGTAAAACATTGGTGCTGGGCGGAAGCCGGCAAATCAACCGTATCGGAGGGGACATTTATACGGGCGATATCTCCGCTATTCTGATGAAGAATCTCCCGGCGCCGGCAAAGAGAAGAAGAACGCCCGAACGTATTGTCCTGTTGCCCGACTGGGAAGAGAAGCTGCAAAAGCTGGCGAAATATGTAATCAAAGCAGATATTCGCGCTATGGTGGGAGTACCTTCCTGGATGCTGGTATTGCTGAAAAAGATTGTGAATGAGACCGGTTGTTCTGTTCCCGAACTATGGCCCCGGCTCGAAGTGTTCTTCCACGGCGGAGTCGGCTTCCTGCCGTTCCAAGAACAGTATGCAAAGCTGATCCCTTCGGAAAAGATGCGTTATTGGGAGACCTATAACGCTTCGGAGGGATTCTTCGGCGTACAGTTTTCATCCGGCTCCAAAGATATGCTATTGCTGCTCGATAACGAGGTTTATTACGAATTTATCCCTGCCTCGGAGTGGGACAAAGATAATCCGCTTGCCGTTCCCTTGGGCGAGGTGGAGACCGGTAAACCGTATGCCGTAGTAATCTCCACCAGCGGAGGGCTTTGGCGCTACAAGATAGGCGACACCATTCAATTTACCTCCACGGAACCTTACCTTTTCAAGATTACCGGACGTACCAAACAGTTTATCAATGCTTTCGGAGAGGAACTGATTGTAGACAATGCCGACAAAGCCATTGATGAAGCCTGCCGCCGTACCGGAGCGAAAGTGACCGAATACACTGCCGCGCCGGTCTATTTCGGGGAACACCACAACGGAGCGCATGAGTGGCTTATAGAATTTGAAACCCCGCCTGCCGGCGACCTCGCCGAATTTACCCGTATTCTCGACGAGAGACTCAAACAGCTTAATTCCGATTATGAAGCAAAGCGATCCTACAACCTCTCGTTGGGTATGCCGGTTGTGAAAGCCGTGGAAAGAGACGTATTTTACAACTGGTTGAAATATAGGAAGAAATCGGGAGGACAAAACAAAATCCCCAAGCTCTCCAACGACCGGAAATATGTGGACAGTATCCTGGAATTTATCGCGTCGGAACGCGTAGGAGAACCGTTGAAATCCTAAAATTGAATAAAAACTCGCGATTCGTTATACATTAATGAGAAAGATTCAGTAAATTTGCGCGCTAAAACCCACTTGTGACGTAATGAGAATAAAACCATTCTATTTTATTTTACTGTTCGCTTTGGCGTTGAACTCCTGTAACGAGTACAACAAAATTCTGAAAAGTACCGACAGGGACTTGAAATACAGTTATGCCAAAAAGTATTTCGAGGAAGGAAAATACGGCCGCTCCATCACGCTCCTCGAAGAGTTGGTCTCTTTTATGAAAGGGACGGCACAGGCCGAAGAGTCGCTCTATCTTCTGGCTCAGAGCCATTATAACTCGAAAGACTACTTTTCGGCTACGCAATGGTTCACAAACTACTATAACACCTATCCCAGCGGAGAATATGCCGAGCCGGCTCTTTTCTATTCCGCTTACGGCATGTATCTCGATTCGCCCGAAGCCCGTTTAGACCAGACGAAGACCTACACAGCCATTGCAGAGTTCCAGACATATATCGAACGTTATCCGCAAACCGAGAGAGCCGGGCAAGCGAAGAACTACCTGTTTGAGTTGCAAGAAAAGCTGGCTTATAAGGAATTGCTGGCTTCCCAACTCTATCTGAACCTCGGAAATTATAAGGGGAATAATTACGAATCGGCTGTTATTACCGCACGTGAAGCGATGAAAAGTTACCCCTTCTCCAAGTATCTGGAGGAGTATCAAATCACCATTCTACGCGCCCGTTTCGAGTACGCTCAGAATAGTACGTTACGGGCGCAACCCGAGCGTTACCGCTTAGTGGTTGATGAATATTTCAACTATAAAAATTCATTCCCCGAAGGTAACTATATGGGCGAAGCAGATAAGTATTACCGCGAAGCACAGGGGAAAATTGACCTGCTTCCTACCTCCTGAGTATTAAAAAAACAAGACAGACAATAAAAGATGGATTACAAGAAAATTGCTGCAAGCACCAACACCGAGACGCGCGATGTAATGAAAATGTCGGATACGGTGGGCAACGTATATGAAATGGTGATGATTATCAGTAAGAGAGCCAACCAACTGGCCGTTGAGATGAAACAGGATCTTGACGCCAAGTTACAGGAGTTCGCTTCCTACAGCGATAATCTGGAAGAGGTATTTGAAAATCATGAACAGATAGAGATTTCCCGTTTTTATGAAAAATTGCCCAAGCCTTCTCTGCTGGCTATAGAAGAGTGGAAAGAAGGGGCGGTTTCTTACCGTAATCCGTCCAAGGAAAAAGAAATGTTCGGGTAGTATGTTGCAACGTATCCAATCGGTTTTTCTCCTGTTGGCAGCGGCGGCTATGCTGATTGCATCCGTAACGCCCTTAGCCGTATTCTTTTACAACACCGATAGGGCAGTGTTTGAAGCGATGGGAGTCTATCTGAACGGTCAACTCAAAGACTCTACGTGGGGTTTGTTCGTTATAGGCGCCGCCGGTTCGGCGTTGGCACTTTTTACGGTATTTCTCTACAAAAAAAGGATGTTGCAGATACGCTTTTCTATTTTTAATATTGTCCTCATGATAGGGTTTTATCTCTATATAGGATTTATCGTATATCAACTCGTTTCCGTAGAGAGTCTTCACTTTCAGAAAGTAGGCATAGCTATTATTATGCCTGTTATTGCCATCATCCTCACCATTCTTGCCATTCGCAGAATAGGCGCCGACGAAGCGCTGGTGCGTTCGCTCGACAGGCTTAGAAAATAAAAGGGCAAAATCTCCCTACATCATATACCTACCGTATAGCGTAAGGGTCGCCGGTCAATTATGCCTGTTTCATCCTGCGAACATCTCCGGGTTCCGGCCCGTTTTATTCTTCCGGAAAAAATAACAGATAAATTTGATTACGATTTCCCGGTCCGCGACTGCAAAGTAGCTTTTAACGCCTTGCAGGAGATGCGTATCTCTCGCCGCCGGGATGCTATAAACGGGGTTTTTATTGCAGTTGGCGTAAAATAAAAAAGGGTAAGCTTACTATATCGCGCCGCTACAACCAAATACCCTTGCTTCGATCAAGACCTGGGGGATTCATTGGGAGCTGACCGTATAGGACTTACCCGGCTGCAAAGATAAGGCTTTTTTTCGAGTTACAAAATAGTGAAATTGATTTTTACTATTCAGCCCCTTTCTTTATCTTTGCAGTATGGATGGAGTACAATTTTAACTCGTAGAAAGAGTGAGGAGCAAGCGACTCAAATAGTGTAATTTAATTTGAAATAGTCTAAATTTATTGAACCAAATATAAGTAATCATGGATATTGTAGACCGGTTTATAAAGTATGCTCGCATCGATACGCAATCGGATGAGAACAACACCCAAACCCCCAGTACACAGAAACAGTTCAATCTTGCCAAAGAGGTGGAGCAAGAGATGTTAGAAATGGGACTGACAGACGTGAGCCTCGATAACAATTGTTACCTGATGGCAACGCTGCCGGCAAATACGCAGAAGAAACTGCCGGTGATCGGTTTTATTTCCCATTTCGATACCAGCCCCGACATAAGCGGCGAGAATGTGGTTCCGAGAATCGTGAAAGATTATGATGGAAAAGAGATCATATTGAACGAAGCGAAAGAGGTGGTATTGTCGCCTGCCGACTTTCCCGAATTGCTCGATCACGTGGGCGAGGATATTATAGTAACCGACGGAACTACCCTTCTGGGTGCGGACGATAAAGCAGGCATTGCGGCAATTATGAATGCCTTGCAGTACCTGCTCGATCATCCCGAAATTGAGCACGGCAAGATTCGTGTCGGCTTTACGCCCGACGAGGAGATCGGCCGGGGCGCCGATAAATTTGATGTGGCCAGATTCGGTGTGGATTGGGCATATACGATAGACGGCAGTGAAGTGGGGGAACTGGAGTATGAGAACTTCAACGCAGCTTCGGCCAAAATTGAAGTACAGGGACGAAACGTCCATCCCGGATATGCAAAAGGGAAAATGCTCAATGCGCTGCATCTGGCCAACGAACTGATTTCCCTTCTGCCAAAGGGTGAACGGCCCGAACATACCGCAGGGTACGAAGGATTTTTTCACCTGGTTTCCATGGGAGGAACGGTAGAGGAAGCCAATCTGTCGTTCATTATCCGCGATCACGACCGCAAAAAATTCGAGCAACGTAAACGATTGATGGAAAAAGCGGTGGCAACGTTAAATAAAAAATACGGCGACCGGCTTACATTGCAGATAAAAGATCAGTATTATAACATGCGCGAAAAGGTGGAACCGGTAAAATATGTGGTGGATTATGCCTATCGGGCTATGGAGGAGGTGGGGGTAAAGCCCAATATAAAACCTATTCGCGGAGGAACCGACGGCGCGCGCCTCTCGTTTATGGGGCTTCCTTGTCCCAATATTTTTGCAGGAGGCATAAACTTCCACGGGAAATATGAGTTTTTGCCTATTCCTTCCATGAAAAAAGCGTCGGAAGTGATTGTGAAAATAGCCGAAATAGTAGCAAAAGAGGAAGAAATATAATATGAAGACAACCCCATTTACAGATCTGCATATAGGGCTGGGAGCCAAAATGCATGAGTTTGCCGGATATAATATGCCCATTGAATACTCCGGTATCATAGACGAACACCTGGCAGTAGTGAATACCGCAGGCGTGTTTGATGTTTCACACATGGGCGAGTTTTGGGTGAAAGGCCCCAATGCAGTGGAATTTCTGCAACGGGTGACCAGTAACGATGTTTCCGGGCTTAAGCAGGGAAAAGCGCAATACACCTGTTTCGTGAATGAAAAAGGCGGAATAGTGGACGATTTAATTGTTTACCATTACGAACCGGAGAAATACCTATTAGTGGTGAATGCCGCCAATATCGAAAAAGACTGGGCGTGGTGCCGGCACTGGAATACTATGGGCGCAGAATTGGAGAACGCATCCGATCACATGGCGCAACTGGCGATACAGGGCGCTAAAGCAACGGAAATTCTGCAAAAACTGACGGATCAGGATCTGTCGGCCATTCCCTTTTACGCTTTTACGACCGGCACACTGGCCGGGGTAGACAATGTAATTATCTCTAATACCGGATATACCGGCGCCGGAGGATTTGAACTCTATTTCTATCCCGAACAGGGACGGAAAATATGGGATGCTGTTTTTGAAGCGGGAGCGGAGTACGGCGTCAAACCGGTTGGGCTGGGCGCGCGCGATACGCTGCGGTTAGAGATGGGTTACTGTCTTTACGGAAACGACCTGGATGATACCACCACGCCGTTGCAGGCGGGATTGGGTTGGATCACCAAATTTGCGGAAAATAAACCGTTCATCGGCCGTGAAGTGTTGGAAAAGGAAAAAACGGAAGGGGTATCGCGTAAACTCTGTTGTTTTGAACTGGCAGATAAAGGGATTCCCCGTCACGGATACGAAATTGTGAATGCAGAGGATAAAGTGATCGGAAATGTGACTTCCGGGACGATATCGCCCGTACTGAAAATCGGTATCGGCATGGGATACGTGAAGCCGGAATTTGCAGAACCGGGCGCAGAAATCTATATAAAAGTGCGCAACAGGAACCTGAAAGCGAACGTGATAAAGCCGCCTTTTAGAAAATAATCTTCTTTCCGGCCAGAAGCGTATTCTTTAATAATGAGACTATGGTCATAGGCCCTACGCCGCCGGGAACGGGGGTGATGTAGGCGCATTTGGGCGCAACCTCGTCGAACTGCACGTCGCCGGTGAGTTTGAAG